>DATGSF010000255.1:0-2673 GCA_035302865.1 Chitinophagaceae bacterium | reverse complement strand
AATTCGATAATGCCCCTCTTCATCTCGCAAACATCCATCTTCTGTGAAATACATATTCGGGTAAGCTGAAAAGTAGTTTTTTTTTTTACATCTTTCATGATCTCCATAGGTAGTCCGAAGCATTCTAGGCCATGGAAATTTTATACATAGATTTCTAGCGACTTTATTAGCTTTCAACTCCTCACCCTTTTCATCCATTATTGCAGGTTGAATTCCAGGTAAAGGATACGTGGCATAACTTGGTTTGGTAGTATATAATCCAGCAATGGGTGAAATTAAAATACCACCGTTTTCTGTTTGCCACCAAGTATCAACAATTGGTGTTTTTTCTTTCCCGATATTTTTATAATACCACTGCCATGCTTCTTCATTAATAGGTTCACCCACAGAACCCAGAACTCTCAAAGAACTTAAATTTTTATTCTCTAAATAAGATAAGCCATGTGCCATTAAAGATCTAATAGCCGTTGGTGCAGTATATAAGATATTGATTTTAAATTTATCTACCATATCCCATAATCTTCCTGCATCTGGATAGGTTGGTACTCCTTCGAACATAAAAGAAGTTGCACCTTGAGAAAGAGGAGCATAAACGATATATGAGTGTCCTGTAATCCATCCTATATCAGCTGTACAGAAAAACACTTCTCCTTCTTTATATTGAAAAACATTTGAAAAAGTATATCCTGTATAAACCATATACCCTCCTGTAGTATGAACAACTCCTTTAGGTTTTCCAGTGGATCCAGAAGTATATAAAACGAACAGAGTATCTTCAGCATCCATTTCCTCTGCTGGACAAGAAGGATTTCCCAAAGTTTCAATTTTTTTAATTTCATCTTCCCACCAAACATCTCTTCCTTTTATCATACTAACAGGATTCCTAGTTCTTGTTAAAACAATTACTTTTTGTATCGTTGGAGTGTGATCAAGGGCATCATCAAGAATATTTTTCAATTCTATTGTTCTTTTTCCTCTGTAACCTCCATCTACCGTAATAACCATCTTTGCCATAGTGTCATTAATTCTATCTGCAATAGATTTTGCAGAAAATACTCCAAAAATAACAGAATGTATCGCTCCTATTCTTGCACAAGCTAGCATAGCAATTGGAAGTTCAGGAACCATAGGCATATAGATACATACTCTATCACCTTTTTGGATATTATTATTTTTTTATAATGTTTGCAAATTGCTCCACTTTATTTAATAATTGCTTGTAACTTAATATCCTATGTGCTTCATCAGGATCATTAGATTCCCAAATAATTGCAGGCTGATCTCCTTTATTATAAATATGTCTATCCAAGCAATTTTCTGTAATATTTAACTTACCACCTTCAAACCATCGAATATCAACATTTTTAAAATCCCAACTAAGAACATTATCCCATTTCCTTTTCCAATAAAAATGTGCAGCTATTTCAGCCTAGAATTTTTCTGGTTCTTCTATACTTTTTTTATAAACTTCTTGGTATTCTTCAAAAGATTTTATTTGAAAGTTCATAAATATTATTTTTAAGGCTAGTTAATCTTTCTACTAATTTAATATAATAATTATATTCATAAAATTTATTTCCCTACTAAAAGAAAAATTAACAAACCTTATAGAACAATAAAACGTCTTTTATTATAAAAAGCACGGATTTATAATATTTCTAAGTAAAAGTTCGTGATTTTATTGCATTAAATAATTAAATTCACTATATTAATTTTTTCATAAAAATCAAGTTCAATATGCTAAAGAAATTTACATCTTTGTCCTTTTTATTCTCCTTCCTAACTATTAGTTTGCAATTACAAGCACAAAGCAGTTCTAATAATGAACCAGATGTATATAACTACAACACTAATAGTTTTACAGAGGTTAATAAAAACATTGAAGCTGCTATGCAATACAATAATGGCTTCGAAAATCATCCTGAGTTTGGAATCATTCCTTTCAACTTCCATAAGGAAGTAAATGCTATAGAGATTTTAAGTGAAAGAACTATCGATTCTAGAAAATTTATAAATATAGATAAGCCAGAAGAATTCTATATTCAAAAATTTTATGGTCCGGTCCACCAAATGCGAGATGGTTACTTACAAAGCTTAGACCATAGATTAAGTAAAAGCAATCATTCAGATATTTATGAATCCAAAAAACACTATGATTATAAGTTATTAAACATAGGAGCAAAACAAACACAAATAGGAATTGATCAACCTATTATCTTTAATCAATGGACTTTATTATCCATTAAAGACAATCAAATTTCCCAAGAATGGACTGCAGATTGGTCAAATTATACTGTAGGAGAAGAAGGTATAAGTATTTTTAAAATATTCCCTGGCGTAGATGCTGAAATATTATTTGATCCTTCTGGTGATGTTATTACAAATTTCATTATAAACGAATGGAAGTTTGGCAATGCTGAAAAAATAATTTTTAAAGATCAGATGTCTTTTTCCAGCAATGTTAGTTGGTCTCATAACTCAAACACTCCATATGTAGGTGATATAACTGTAAGTACAAGCAATGAAGCTATCTTAAAAATAAAAGAAGCTATAGCCTATCCAGAAACCATGAATGATAGAAGTGAACTAGAGCTCATTGCTTATACTGTTGAAAATAATGCTTTATCTTTACATGTTAATCGCAATTATATAGAAAATATTTTAAATAGTGGT
>DATGSF010000254.1:0-2805 GCA_035302865.1 Chitinophagaceae bacterium | reverse complement strand
GCTTGATTATATATTTTATCTTTAATAATTTTTTGCCATAATTTCTTTTTATCAGACTTACTCCACTCGGATTGAAGTCTTATTTTCTTACTCGTGTGATGACTTCCATAAAGAGGAAAAACTTCACCTATTGGATTATGTTCATGATCACAGAAGATGACTTTAATATTTCTCTTAGCTAATTCCATTAATAAAAAAGTTGTAATAGACACTTGTAAAGAATCTATAATGAGTGTATCAATCTCACCTAAATAAATTTTGACCAATTCATCATTTCTTACAATCAAGTAATTGTTTTTATAACTTAACTTTGACCTTTTCGTAATAACAAGCGTACGAAAACTCATAACTTTAACCTGCTCTCATAATATCCCGTAATCGATTGATCAATGATTGTAATATCTTGACTCCAATTTATAGAATTCATTCTTCCGTATCTACTCGTTAACTTCTTAAATGCATCAATCGGAATACCTTTAAAGTTAGGGTTTTCTGAGTTTACTTGGAAAAACTTTAAAGACTCATTCACAAATGTATTTATTTCTTCATCAGAGAGTACATACAATTCTTCTAAGTGTTCTTCAATCAGTTTTGCTAGCCTTTCACTACCACTTAGCTCTGTATATTGTGTTGTTAGTTTATCGATTAGTACCTTTAAATATTTCTTAAAGTCTTCTTGTTTTTGATCGTAAGTCAAACCTCTTTCAACATAATAAAGTAATTGATGAAGATTGTTTGAAATAATCAATTGTTTTCCATTAATTCTTTCACTTGACGACCTTAAAATAAATGGATGGTTATTTAATTCAAATAATGTATTAATCAAAATACATTCTCTAATGATTTCATAACTTGAATCAAGTGACTTAATATAATCTTGAAGTGTCAGTTGATTATCTTTTATTAATTGATTGATTTGTACGGGTATCGGTATGGCCCTCACCCTATTTTTAAATCTTATTAACGTGAGGTAAGCGGGATATTGACTTTTATATCCACCATATATTTCAGGGTCCCTTCCTCTCTTTTGTTCTGTCATCTTATCCTTACCTGCTGGCGATAAATTTTGATCATAGAACTCGCCTGATTTCTCTTCAACTTTATAAGTAATAAAACAATCTTTATAATTGAGATATTTTTTCACCTTTTTATTTTGTACATCCGCTTCCCAATTCACTTTTTCATTGGATTGGTAAATCAATTCAAGTAATCCATACTTATTATCCCTATTTAAAAACTTTTTATCAGAATAGATAGACTTAATTTGTTTATCATAAAAATGGCGATATTTAGGATCATAATTATTAATCCAAGGTAATTTTCTATCAATAAACTCTCCTAAGAAGATTGATAAATATGCATCATGTGCGTGATGATAATCATTTAAACTTCTTATTTTATATAATTTATTGCTATTTCGATAATCAGAGTTGAATTGTGCCTTTAAAGTTTGAATTTTTGTTTCTGGATATAAATTTGTTAATAAATTTTTTACATGTTTGCTTATTTGTCGTGTTTCGACGAGTTGTCGATTAATAAAACCTTTTTGTGCATTTAATGTGATTTTTTCTCTAGTTAGATTTAAGTATTTCTTTTCTGTCATTAATTGTTTTCTTTTTAAATAGTTCCACCATTTTTTATTTTTTTGAATAATCTTTTCAGATAATAGTAAATCATCTTTTTTGCGTTGGTTTTCTTTCTTTAAGACTAGAGCTAAGTTATCTAAACTATTATCCTTTGTATAACTTCTAGGTATAATATGATCTATTTCAAGGTCTGAAGTGTTTAAGTCTATTTCTTTACCTGAATATAAGCATCTACCATTTTGTAAAAAGTATAAAAAGATTTTTTGATTATTAAGCTTTTCTTCATTTTGCTTTAAATTTTTTAACTCCTGATAAACATCCTCTCTATACATACGATCGTTTTCTTTTAAAAGAACTTTATAAACTTCTTCTAGTCGTTTATACCGGCTGCGAGTTCCCTTCTTCTCCCTGTCTTCTCTAGCAAACTCTATAAATATCTTTTTCGGTTCTTTTTTCATTATCTTTTTAATTTCTTCCACAAGTAAAACAGCTTGTTGTATTCCTTTTTTAATGGCGGGTGAACCAGGTAATTCTTGTATTTGACTCAATATATCTAATTCTGATATATTATCAGCCATTAACTCCTCTAGTTTAGTCGCAATACCATTTTCTTTATCATTTATAATTTGCATGAAATTAAAATTTGTATTACGCATGCGCTCTAAAATAGTTGTCTTATCTCCATTAGACAAAGTGAAATAAATACCGTCTAAAAGTTGGTAAGATAATCTCCCCCACCCTTTAAACGTTAAGGAAAGAATTGATTTTACTTGTTGTTTTGTTAATTGTGGATAGGTTCTTTCGATTTTTTTCTTGAGTGTTTCTTTTTCAGAAAATATAGTCGCCCAGAGGATAATATCTTCTGCCATTTTAAGATGATCTTTATTCGTCAAATCAAATCCAATATTTGTGAATTGATTCCATGAAGACATAGAACCGTTAAACTTTTTCTCATCTGAAAGCCCTGTTACTGAATAAGCTTTGTTTTCTCCAAAATAGATTTGCAGCCAATTTTTAAATTTAGTTATTGTTACTGTATTATTTTTCTTAAATAGTTGCTCCAATGCGTCAAGTTTAGCTTCAGTACTTAACTTTTTGTTATTAACACGAATCGTGTTGAGTTCATTTAACAAGATATATTCTTGGTAAATAATAGACTGAAGTGGAAGTGCACATTTATTTACTAAATAGGTACACTTATTAATCATTCTTGTGATAA
>DATGSF010000253.1:0-15833 GCA_035302865.1 Chitinophagaceae bacterium | reverse complement strand
AATGATGATATTATCGATGCTGCTTTAAGAAGATTATTGTTTGATGCTGGAGATGATTTAGAAGATTTAATGATATTATGTAAAGCGGATATAACTTCGAAAAATAAATATAAGGTTAAAAAATATATTGCAAATTTTGAAGAGGTAGAAAGAAGAATTAAAGAAGTGGAAGAAAAAGATAAAATTAGAAATTGGGAACCACCAATATCAGGTGATCTTATTATGGAAACTTTTGGATTAAAACCTTCAAGAGAAGTAGGTATGATAAAAAAGCAAATTAGAGAAGCTATTCTAGACGGTGCAATAAAAAATAATTATGAGGATGCTTTTGCATTTATGTTAGAATATGCAGCATCCTTAGGTTTGCAACCAGTTTGAAATTATTCTTAGTATGGAAATAATTTGAGATAGGATTTATAGTAAGTTAAATTTTATAGTTAATGTAATGATTATAAGGAAATAGATTTTTGGAAAGAAGATTATATTGAAAATTTGAGGTTTATTATGCTTATCCCATAGAAAAAGTATAAATTTGTGAAAAAAATAAAGCATTTTAAATATTATGCGAAAAAGAATTAAGGATATATTATTGGATGAAGCCGTAGATTATGAAATTACTATTAAAGGCTGGGTGCGTTCATTTAGAAATGATCAATTTTTAGCTTTAAACGATGGCTCTACAAATACAAATTTACAGGTTGTTGTAGATAAAAATAAAATTGAAAAAGAAGTATTCAATGAAATTCATGCCGGTGCTTCATTTGCAGTAACGGGTAAGGTAATATTATCTCAAGGAAAAGGACAAAGGGTAGAATTAGTTGCTGAGAAATTAGAATTATTGGGGGCTTGTTCACCAGATGATTATCCTTTACAATTAAAAAATAGACCCTCTTTAGAATACTTAAGAGAACATGCACATTTACGTTTTAGAACGAACGCATTTGGCGCAATATTTAGAATTCGTCACCATTTAGCTTTTGCAGTGCATGAGTTTTTTCATAAAAAAGAATTTGTGTATTTACATACTCCTATTATAACAACTTCTGATGCAGAGGGGGCTGGAGAAATGTTTCACGTTTCTGCATTACCTTTGGATAATATTCCTAAAACAGAAGATGGAAAGGTAGATTATAAAAAAGATTTTTTTGAAACAGCAACACATTTGACTGTAAGTGGTCAATTAGAAGCAGAGTTGGGAGCTATGGCATTAGGTCAAGTTTATACTTTTGGACCAACATTTAGAGCAGAGAATTCTAATACCACAAGACATTTAGCAGAGTTTTGGATGATTGAACCAGAAGTCGCTTTTAATGATTTAAATGATAATATTGAACTAGCAGAAGAGTTTATAAAATATATAATAAACCATGTTCTTGATAATTGTAAAGAGGATTTGGAGGTGTTAGATCAGAGATTGAAATTTGAAGAAAAACAAAAACCACAAAATCAGAGACAGGAAATGGGGCTTATCGAGAAATTAGAATTTGTGGTAAATAACGACTTCCAAAGAATAACATATACAGAAGCTATAGACATTTTATTAAATTCGCAACCACATAAAAAGAAAAAATTCCAATATGATGTGGCTTGGGGAATTGATTTGCAAAGTGAGCATGAGCGTTATTTAGTGGAACAACATTTTAAAAAGCCTGTTATAGTAACAGATTATCCAAAAGATATTAAAGCATTTTATATGCGCATGAATGAAGATAATAAAACAGTTGCAGCTATGGATATCTTAGCACCAGGAATTGGAGAAATAGTTGGTGGATCGCAAAGAGAGGAGCGCTTGGATTATTTAATAAAAAGAATGGAAGAAATGCAAATCCCAAGGGAAAAAATGGAATGGTATTTAGATATAAGAAAATTTGGAACTGCTCCACATGCTGGGTTTGGACTGGGTTTTGAAAGAATGGTTTTGTTTGTAACAGGAATGACAAATATTAGAGATGTAATTCCATTTCCTAGAACGCCAGGAAATGCTTCCTTTTAAAATATAAAAAATACCTCTTTTAAATCGCAAGTTCGTAAAATTAAGCAACTTGCGATTTTTTATTTTATTTTGTTTAACAATAAATTCTATATTCTTTCAATTTGTCAGCAATTTGCTGTAATTTTGAAAGGTTAAAATTTGCAAATTTTTTCTATGCTAATTAAATCTATTGATATATCTGAACTTAAAACGCAAACTTTTATTTTAATCGATAATAAACAGGCTGCTATAGTAGATCCTATTTTAGATATAACACTATATTCAGACTATATTAAAAAGCATGATTTAGAATTAAAATATATTCTTCGTACCCAAAATCATTATACCTTTTTAGAAGGATATAAATTATTGCAAAATAAATATAATGCTAAGTTAATTAGCCCAAAGCATTTAAGTGAAAAAGAAAAAGAAGCATTAAATCAAGAAAATTTCTTTCTTCCTTTAGGAGAAGCAAGTATTGAGGTTTTAGCTACTAAAGGTCCGACTGCTCATAATATTTCCTTTGTCGCAAGAGATAAAGATAATGCTATCAGCGGACTGTTCATTGGGGATTTTATGGATAATACCTATGGAAAACCTATGATTTTTGAAAAAGATGTGGAAAAAGAAACTTTAGCAGCATGGTATTACGAAAGTTTGCAGTATTTAAAAGAAAAATTACCTGACAATACTACTCTTTATAGTTTACGTGAAAAGGAGAAACAGACTACTTTAAAAAATAAATTTCACAAGCAATCAGTTTTTTCAATTTCTAAAAAAGAAAATTTCATACAAGAAATTGTAAAGGATATTGAAGATAAGTCCGATAAAGAAGTATTTCTTTTTGAAAAAAATTTGGAAGGATCGATAATAGAAGATTCTTCCAAAAATGAAAAAACATATAAAGCTCTAAGTTTAAACGATTTTATTAAGGATAAAACAAATTGTCAAATTCTTGATATTCGTAATCCTGAAGAATTCGCAAAAGGATTTATTCCTGCTTCTTTAAATATTGATATTAATGAAGCTTTTTCACTTTGGGCTTTTGAAATATTAGATTATAGAAAAAATTTGATTATAGTCGGAGAAGATCAAAATCAAATAAATACTGCAATTAAAAATTTAAATTTAATAGGATTTCAAAATATTTTAGGATACTTTGAAAATGGCTTTGAAAAATGGAGGGATGGGAAAAGACCAATTGATATGGTAATAGAAATTGATGCAGAGGAGATGGCAATGGATTATAAATTCGATACGAATATATTACTTTTAGATGTGCGAAGCATAGAGGATTTTGATATAAATCATATTCATGGATCACAGCATATCCCATTAAAGCATTTAGCAAATCCACTTTATATGGCAGCAGTAGATGAAGAGGCACATACATATGTATATGCAGATAATGCCAGTAAAAGTATGACAGCTTGTTCTCTATTAAAAAAAGAAGGATTCTTTGATGTGAGAAATATAATTGACCCTTATCATTCCATAAAGGAACATGAAAACTTTGTATTAATGACTTCAAAAGCCTATGAAGAAGGCGATAATTAAAAAATAAGGCGGCAAAATATGTTTGCATATTCCATAAGAGTTAAATTATATAGGGGATTATTTATCTTACCTTTGATTTTTCTTTTTTTCTCGTGTAAGGAAAAAAATGAAAAAGAAGACTTTATTTACTTTGATGCATCTAAAGAAAAATATGATTTAAGCATTTATCCTAATAATGAAAATGATTTATTATATGAATTTAAGGATGAAGTTGTATTAATATCAAATGAATCAGAAAAAACAAAACAAATTTTACAATTAAAATTCTTATTCAATAAATCAGAAGATAATACTTCTATTATTGAACCATTAAATCTAAAGCATGATTTAATTAATGCAGATGGCTCCACCGTTAAATATGACTCCAATAAAGATTCAGATCATCCATTTTTAAAGGATATAGGAAGAATGACTGAAAATAAAATTTTTCTTATTTGGGAAAATAAAAAACAAATAAAACAATATATAGTAGAAAATTCTAAAACAGGAGAACGAAAGGAAATTGATTTTAAACAAAATAAAGGAGAGGATTTTTTATTAGCAAAGGTTTCTGTCTTATTTGAATATTTACCAATATCAAATGTTGCTATTGGAGAAAGCTGGCAAAAAAAAGGAAATACACAATTATTAGGATTTAATTTAGAAGAAAAAACAAAATATACCTTATTAAGTGTGGATGAAAATGGAATTGCTACTATAAGCTTTTATACAGAAGTAAACCAATTTGAAAATAAAAATGAAGAAGAATTTGGTTTGATTGTTAAAGTTTCTGGAGAAGTGAAAGGGTATTATATTTTAGATTTAGAAAATAAAAGAATCGTTTCTCGTGACATTACTATGCACTTAGCAGGTACTTTACATACGCATTTAGATGAAGTTTCTATAAAGATTGAAAGAAAAGGACGTTTAGTAAATAAAAATTAATAATTTTGAAGAGAAATTATTTTCCAATTACGTTAATATAGTTTAATTATATCCATATGTCTGAAGCCATTATATCCTTTGAAAATGTGCAAATATACCAAGGCGACTCCTTAGTTTTAAAAAATATTAATTTAAAAGTATTTCCAGGAGAATTTGTGTATTTAATAGGTAAAACTGGATCTGGAAAATCTAGTCTATTAAAAACTATTTATGGCGATATTCCTTTAAAAGAAGGAGAGGCTAGAGTGGATTCTTTTGATTTAAAAAGTATTAATTGGAAAAATTTGCCTTTTTTAAGGAGAAATTTGGGTATAGTTTTTCAGGATTTTCAATTACTAGGTGATAGGAATGTAGAAGAAAATTTAAAATTTGTCTTGAAAGCAACTGGTTGGAAAGATAAAAATAAAATGAAGGAAAAAATTAATGAAGTTTTAAAACAAGTTGGATTAGAAGGCAAAGAATATAAAATGCCCAATGAAATGAGTGGTGGAGAACAACAAAGAGTGGATATTGCTCGCGCATTATTAAATACACCGAGTTTAATTGTGGCGGATGAACCAACTGGAAACTTAGATCCAGAAACTACTAAATCCAT
Organism: Chitinophagaceae bacterium; assembly: GCA_035302865.1. Classification (GTDB taxonomy): domain Bacteria; phylum Bacteroidota; class Bacteroidia; order Chitinophagales; family Chitinophagaceae; genus DATGSF01. The sequence continues at coordinate 10,785 of DATGSF010000253.1, read as the reverse complement.
TATGAATTTAATCTGGGATATTGCAAAAAAATTGAACACTGCAGTAGTAATGGCAACGCATGATTATAGTTTAATTCAAAAATATCCAGGTAGAGTTTGGCATATTGAAAACCAAATGCTCACAGAAATGATAAAAAAAGACGATACTAAAGAATAGATCTGAAAATTTGCTTTAAATAACTATACAATAATAAAATTGGAATTAACCATATATACTTTGGAGCATAATCCTTAATGTTTTTGAAGGACTGCCTTTCTCCTTTACGCATTTTTGACTTTTCTCCTGATAGACCTCCGGCACTTGCTGTTTTTCTAAATATTATTGCTAATTTTTCTTTACAATAATAAAACTTATTTGTATAGCTTAATCGATTGCTTAGATCAAAATCCTCAGAATAATTAATGGATTCATTAAATTTCCATTTTTTATCTTTATTGTACACTACTATAGAAGAACCACCACCTTTATTTTTAAAAATATTGTTTAGAAAAGGATGAGGAATAAATTTGATTTCCGTGGGTAAAACTGATTGCTTCTCAAGGGAATAATCATGTGTAAAACCTATTGCATTAGGATATGTTTTAAAAAATGTATGGACTGTTTTAATTTTATCTTGATGCATACTATCATCGGAATCTAGAAAAACATGTATGGGATTTTGGGCATTACTAATTCCAGTATTTCTTGCTTTAGAAACCCCAGAATTTTTAAGAAGGGATATTATCTTAATAGTATTAATATTCTTTTCTTTACTTAAAAATAGCTCTATTTTAGATAAAGAATCATCCGTACTACCATCATTTATTAATAGAATCTCATCAGCAGCTGTACTTTGATTTAATACACTTTCTATGCTACGAATAATAGTTTTAGAAGCATTATAAAAGGGTATGATAACACTAGTTTTTAAAGAGATCATGATAGAATTTAATTAAAGTTTTTTCTTCATTTTGCCAATTATACTCCTCTCTTGCCAATTTGCAATTTTCCTGTAATTTCTTATGATAAGAAGCATCTTCCATTAATTTCTTTAACCCTTCGGCAATATCCTCTACCTGTGGAGGATGTGGAATTAGATATGCTATTTCAAATTTTGTATTCACATCTCGATATTCTTTAAAATTCATGCAAATTTGAGGCACGCCAGCATGCATATAATCAAAATAACGATTCGCCATACTTAATTGATTGCTTAAGCTAAGACCATCAAATAAGGTAATACCTATATGTGCTTTTCTTGTAAAAGATTTTAACTCTTTAGGAGGAATATATCCTTTTAAAATTACTTGCTTTTCTAAATGTAATCTTTTGATTTCTTCCTTTGCTTTTTCAAAATAATTTCCTTTCCCACAAATGATTAATTTATAAGGAACTAATTTCATAGCAGGCAATAATTGTTCGAAACAACGACCTTCATTTACAGCACCTTGATAAAGTATAAATTTTTCATTTGTTTCTTTTCTTTTATACTCTTCCAATACCGTTGCATTTCTTACTATTTTAAAGTCTAAATTATATTTTTCTTTAAAATAGGCTGCATATGCAGGACCAATAGTATAGCCATGTTGAAAGCGAGGCAAATATTTTTTTTCTATCCAATCCCACATTTTTTTTACTTTTGGTCTGGTAACTACTTCTTTCATTTCAGTAAAAAGCTCATGTCCATCGTATATCCTTGGCTTCCTTCGAATTAGACTTGCATAATAAATGGGGATAATAGAATCTAAATCTGTTGCACAAAATGCATCGGCTTTAGTAAAAAGCAAATAAAAGAATAGTTTTATCCAATATATTGCATACATCAGTTTGCCTTCTTTTTGTTTTACAGCCAATCTTTTTGTAGCAAATGCTTGCTTATGTAAAGAAGTACTATCCGGTCTTTCCTTTCCAATCAATAAAACATCATAACCTGATTCTTGTAAGCTATTACAAATTCGGATCATTCTTTGATCATAATTAATATCATTAATTACCGTAAATACCAGCCTTTGCTTTGTGCTTTTATTCTGATTCATTTTGCAAATCTAATGGAAATTTAAATAGTTAAAAATCTTTAAATTAAAAGAATTGACTTGAGAATAATAAAAATTTATTTATTTTTGTGTCTGTTACCAACAAATCACTTTTTTTATTGTGAAAAATTTACCATCCATTACTTTAGGTGTTTTATTGCTAATTGCCTTTAATTCATGCTCCACAGCACAGCAATTAATAACAAGCAATAATGTAGATGAACATAAAGAAGTTCAATTTATAGAAAATATTTCTTTAAAAGAAACCACTTATAAAACGGGGAAATTAAAAATAAATGAGGAGCAGAATTATAATATTACCTCTACTATAAAAGAAGAAAATACTGCAATTCTGCCTAATCCCATTATTTCCTATAAAAATCAAGAAATAAAAGTAGGAAAAGCAAATAATCCTTGTTTATTAGATTTTATTGAAGAATGGTACGGAGTTCCCTATAAATTTGGAGGAACTACAAAAAATGGTATTGATTGTTCTGCTTTTGTTCAAGAATTATATGGAGAAGTTTACAATATGGATGTGGTTCGTACTTCTAGAGAACAATTTAAAGCTTCTAAATATGTAAAAAATTACGAAGACTTAAAAGTAGGAGATTTAGTGTTTTTTAAAATTAGAACACGTGCAATATCGCATGTTGGAGTATATTTAGGAGAAGGCAAATTTGTACATGCTTCAAGAAGTAAGGGAGTTGTTGTTAGCGATTTAGATCATGTATATTGGCAACGATATTATGTAGGTGGAGGAAAAATGCGAAGTTAATTAAAAATAATTCCATTAAAAGTTTGGAAGTTTAAAAAAAATGATTACCTTTGCAATCCGTTCGCGGCTCAAAAAAGTTCTTTAAAATAAGCAGAAGTAGCTCAGTTGGTAGAGCACAACCTTGCCAAGGTTGGGGTCGCGAGTTCGAGCCTCGTCTTCTGCTCTTAACTTATTCATTAATCCAAAGCCCTGGTGGTGGAATTGGTAGACACGCAGGACTTAAAATCCTGTGGGCAGCAATGTCCGTGCGGGTTCAAGTCCCGCCCGGGGCACCTAAAAAAGCCTTTCTAAATTTTTAGAAAGGCTTTTTTATTATACTATAATTATAAGTTTTAATTCTCTACCCTGAAGGATAATTTACAGATTACACCGTAACTTATAATTTTATTGTCTTTTACATGACACTTCATGTCTTTAACATAAATAGAATCGATATTCTTAATCGTTTTTGACGCTTCATTTAAAGCATTTCTTACAGCATCATCAAAACTATGTTCAGAATATGCAATTATTTCTATTACTTTTACAATTGCCATAAATTTTTAGTTTTTAAATTAAATAATAATACAAAATATATAAAAACATCCATTACTCCAAAAAATTATCATTTTTTATGATATTGTTTTTTAAATTATTCTATTCAACTTTGGTTTTATAGGATTTAAATTTCTGAAAAATTCAAATTGAGCCTTGATAATTTTCTACAAGAATGTATTTTATAAATTCCACAATTATTTACATGAAACTAATGTTATAATAAGCTATAAAGGGATTAGAATACAAAGAAATTAGAGGTGTTTAGTATTAACTTTTTTAAAATACCTAATATTATATTGGGATTTTATATTTCAAATCCTTTAGTGAGTTAAATTTCCACTTAGGCTTAAGAAGCAAATTATCTTGTGGTTTTCTAAACAATACATTTTATTTAATATATTTGCAGTATTTAGGTATTCTTAACCCGAATTATTACCTTCGGTGCTACTTCGTGGTCACCGCAAAAACTTGTCTTACATATAAATTGTTGATAAATAACATCTTATAATGAAAGCTGTTGAAATAATTTTAACTCAAATTTGGGGTATAATATTTTCATTTTGCTTGGATTTATTTTATATCTTTTTCGTTACAAGCCCTTTGCAGTACCAAAGTACAGCTACAGAGCTTGATGCCTCAAAGCTATTTAAAATAAATCTCATGAATAATGCGAGTTAATGTGATGAAGTACTTTTATTAAAAAACGTCCCCAATATTTGAGGACGTTTCTAATTAATATTAATTTATGCAGAAGCTCTATTTTCTTCTATTCGTTTTTTTCTTTTTTCAGCATATGCCATTGCAGCTTCTCGAACCCAAGCACCTTCTTCCCATGCGTCTATCTTAGCTTGCAAGCGCTCTTTATTACAGGGGCCATTCCCTTTAACTACATTCCAAAACTCATCCCAATCAATTTCACCGAAATCGTAATGCCCTCGCTCTTCATTCCATTTTAAATCAGGGTCTGGAATACTTAATCCTAATACCTTTGCTTGCTCAACAGTTACATCGATGAATTTTTGACGTAATTCGTCGTTTGTAAATCGTTTAATCTTCCATTTCATATTTTGTACTGTATGTGGGCTTTCAGCATCTGGCGGTCCAAACATCATTAAAGATGGCCACCACCAGCGATTGAGAGCATCTTGAGCCATTTGCTTTTGAATTTCCGTACCATTTGATAGGGTTAATAATATTTCAAAACCTTGACGTTGATGAAAAGACTCTTCTTTACAAACGCGAATCATTGCACGACTATAAGGACCATAAGAGGTTCTACATAATGGCACTTGATTCATAATCGCAGCACCATCTACTAACCATCCTATAGCTCCCATATCCGCCCAAGTAATAGTTGGATAATTAAATATGGATGAATATTTAGCTCGACCTGTTAATAACTGTTCAGTCATTTCATCGCGCGTAATTCCTAAAGTCTCTGCTGCGGAATATAAATACAATCCATGCCCTGCTTCGTCTTGAACTTTAGCCATTAATACTGCCTTTCTTCGTAGACTTGGAGCACGTGTAATCCAATTTCCTTCTGGCAACATTCCTATAATTTCAGAATGTGCATGTTGGGAAATTTGACGAATTAATGTTTGTCTGTATTTATCAGGCATCCAATCTTGTGGTTCGATTTTATGCTCTGCATCTATTTTATTTTGAAATAATGTTTCTAAATCTTTTTTCATCACTTTCGACTTTATCTTGTTCAAATATAAGGTTTATTCTGCATTAAAGCAAGCTTATACATTTTTCTAATTTAGTTTTTAAATCCTTCGATGCCTTAACTAAGGGTAAACGCACATGCTCTTCACAAATTCCTAAATGCTCCATAGCGGCTTTTACACCTACAGGATTACCTTCCATAAATAATAAATCAATTAAGGGTAATAATTGATAATGTAAATTACGTGCTTTTTCTAAATTCCCATTTTGTGTTGCTACTATCATTTCTTTAAAAGCTTTAGGATATGCATTACCAATTACTGATATTACTCCGTCAAATCCTAATGCCATTTGTGGCATTACCAAATCATCATCACCACTTAAAATAATAAAATTTTCAGCTGCATTTTTTACTAATTCCATTCCTTGGACAATGTTTCCACTTGCTTCTTTTATAGCAATAATATTTTCATGATTATTAGCTAAGTTTATAGTTGTAGTAGGCAACATATTACATGCAGTTCTTCCAGGAACATTATATAAAATTATAGGTAATGGACTAGCTTGCGCTAAAGCTTCAAAATGTGCTTTTAATCCAGCTTGATTAGGTTTATTATAATAAGGCGTAACACTTAAAAAAGCATCGATTCCATTTAAATCGTAATTTTGCATATCTGCAATTAATGCTTCTGTATTATTTCCTCCTAAGCCCAAAACAATAGGTAATTTCCCATTGTTTGTCTGTTTAATTATTTCTAAAACACGATATTTTTCCTCTTGTTTTAAGGTGGGTGCTTCAGATGTAGTACCTAATGCAACTAAAAAGTCCGCACCCCCATCGATAACATGCCGCACTACCTTGCTTAAAGCTGCTTCATCAATAGAGTTGTCTTCTTTAAATGGAGTAATTAATGCCACCCCTAAGCCATTCAACTTATTTTTCATAAATATCTTAACTTTCTTTGAAAAAGCCCATATTGGAGAATTTTTCTATGCGCTTTTGGATTAATTTTTCAGCGTTTTTCTTCTCTAGATCTTTTAATGTATCTAAAATATAAGTTTTAACTATTTCTGCCATCTCCTCTGGATGTGCATGAGCTGCTCCAACTGGTTCTTTAATTACGTCATCAACTATTTTGAATTCTAGCATATCTTTAGATGTCAATTTCAATTGTTCTGCAGCTTGTACTTTATAATCCCAACTTCTCCATAAAATGGTGGAACAGTTTTCTGGAGAAATTACGGAATACCAAGTGTTTTCCAACATAGCTATTCGGTCACCTATACCAATTCCTAAAGCTCCTCCACTTGCACCTTCCCCGATAACAATACAAATTACAGGAACTTTTAGACGAAACATTTCAAATAAGTTTCTTGCAATTGCTTCACCTTGTCCTCTCTCTTCTGCTTCTAAACCAGGATAAGCTCCAGGAGTATCTATTAATGTAATGATAGGACGATTAAACTTCTCTGCCATTTTCATTAAGCGCAAAGCTTTCCTATATCCTTCAGGATTAGCCATACCAAAGTTACGTAATTGACGCTGTTTGGTGTTTTTTCCTTTTTGATGACCTATAATCATTACCTTTTTCCCAGCTATCTCTCCCATTCCGCCAATTATTGCTTTGTCATCCTTTACATTTCTATCTCCATGTAGTTCTTTAAAATTATCACATATTTGTTCAATATAAAACTCTGTATAAGGACGCTTTGGATGGCGACTTAATTGAACGCGTTGCCAGGGCGAAAGATTTTCATATATTTTTGCACGTGTTTCTTCAATATTTGCTTTCAACTCTTTGATAGAAGAGTGCATATCTACATCATTTTCTTGAGCAATTGCCTCTATTTTAGCTAATTGCTGGGTTAAATCCTCTAATGGCTTTTCAAAATCTAAAAACTGCATATAGTTATTTATATTATCTTATTAATTTATAGTATAGCAAATTTACGATGATTTATTCGTATTATTGCTTTTCTTAAATTTTATCCTTTCCAAACTTTTATAAAAGAATCGGGCGAAAAATGCTCCTTCATAAAGTAGTGCAACTCTTCACGCTGCATTTTTTGAATATTTTCAATCTGTTTTTCAAAATCTAATATACGTAATTTTCTGGAATCTAAGGATCGCATTCTATTTATAAGATTTAAAGGACCGTCTAAACTGCTTAACAAATCTCCTAGCAAATTGTTTTTAACTACCTGCCATTCTTCTTCATTTATTAATTTTTCTTGTAAATTAATGATTTCCTGTTCTATAATTGATTGCGCTTGTTCCAAATTTTCTTTAGAAATCTCTGTACTGATAACAAAAATTGAAAAATTAGAAAAAGGAACTAAATATGCATAAGCTCCATAGGTTAGTCCTTCTTTTTCACGCAAACTTTGCATTAATCTAGAACCAAAGTATCCTCCTAATACTTGGGTCGCCATAAGTGCTTTGGCATAATCTTTGTCTTTGGGAGCTAGGAATAACTTCCCCCAACGTAAGGAATACTGCCCGCCCATAAAGTCCACTTTTTGTATGGAAGATTGAATTGTCGATAAAGGAAAAACTCCTTCTACTTTTATAGGAAAGCCATTAGGATTTTTACCAAACTTTTCCTTTAAAATAAGTACATCTTTTTCTTCCCAATTTCCAAATATATATATGCGTAAAAATTGAGCTTGCGTAATAAAGGTATAAGCATTTTGCAGATCTTTTTCATGTATGCTTTGGAGGTTTTCTTTAGTAAAAAAAGTATTCCAATAAGTATTTTGCGAAGAAAGCGAAGATAAAAGCATTTGATCAGCAAGAATTTCAGTATCAAATGCATTCTGTTCTATTTTTTTTAAAATTTTCTTCTTTCCTTGACGCCATATTTTTTCATTTATCACAGCTTCACTTAATATTTCATGCACTTTATGTACACACTCATCCCAATATTTTGATAAACAGGAAAGTCGAATATATAAAGTCTGGCTTGTGCTTTTAATACTAATATCGGCACCTTTTTCATCAAAAAATAAGGAAATATCCTTTCCCGAAGATTGTTTGGTCTTTTTTCCCAATAACTTGGCTATGACTTTATGTAATAAATATGCATTTGGTATAATTTTTGCAATTTCATCTTTACAAAAATCAAATTCCCAAATTGCATGGAAAATTTCTTGTTTTACTGGATTTAAACAACAAATTTGCACCCCATTATCACAAGTGTAATTTTTAATAGGAGGTAATTTAATTTCTAAATTATCTAAAGAATAAGAATTGGAAATCATAACAAAAGGAAGATTGAATTTACAAAAGTAAGCCTTGTTAATAGATAAAATTATAAGAATTGATTATTTTTGCCCAGCGGATAGTTTGTTTCATGAGAAATAAACTATTTAAATAAAAAATTATGAATTTTAAATTAGACAAAATACCCGAAAGAACCACTAAATCCAGAAATTATGGATTAACTATGGTTATGGATAAAGGTGCTGGTTTACAAAGCATTGAAGATACTTTAGCATTAGGTGCCTCTTATATTGATATTGTGAAATTGGGTTTTGGAACCTCCATGGTTACTGAAAATCTAAAAGAAAAGTTGGATTTATATAAAAAACATGATATTGCAACCTATTTTGGGGGAACCCTATTCGAAGCTTTTCTAGTTCGCAATCAATTGGAAGATTATATTGCTTACTTAAAGAAGTATAATATGCAATATGTGGAAGTGTCAGACGGGTCTATAAATATTCCGCATGCAGAAAAGTGTAAATATATAGAGCGGTTAGTAAAGGAAGGCTTTACTGTTTTATCCGAAGTGGGGTCAAAGGATATTGAAAATATTATGCCTCCATATCAATGGATTGAGCAAATGGAAAATGAGTTAAAAGCAGGCTCTTCTTATGTGATTGCCGAAGCAAGAGAAGCGGGAAATATTGGAATATATAGAGGTTCAGGTGAAGTTAGAGAAGGTTTAGTTCAGGAAATAATCAGAAAAATTCCAGCGGAAAAAATTATTTGGGAATCACCACAAAAAAGCCAACAAGTATATTTTTTAGACTTATTGGGTTGTAATGCGAATTTAGGGAATATAGCTTTTTCCGAAATTTTAGCATTAGAAGCTACACGCATTGGATTAAGAGGGGATACCTTTCAATTCTTTATAAAATAAAAAATATGAAAGAACGCTTGCCTTTATTAGATATTCACACCCACGAATTTACAGAGAGGGCAAGCTATCTTATTTATAATCCACATGAGGTAAGCATCCCAAAACTGCCAGAAAGTAAAATACAAAAAATATATCTATCCATTGGTTTTCATCCTTGGCATTTAGAAAAGCGATATTCCGAAATAGCGTGGAAATCTTTCGAAAAAGACAGTATGGATGATGCCATTTTAGCAATCGGTGAGGTCGGATTGGATAAAATAAAAGGTGCTCCATTGCAATTGCAAATAGAGGCTTTTGAAAAACAAGTAGATTGGGCTGCAAGGATACAAAAAAATATAATTATACATAATGTACGTGCATCTGAAGAGGTGTGGCATGTGTTGAGGCCGTATAAAGGGAAACTACAGGCTATAATGCATGCGTTTAGAAGAAATAAGAAAGTGGCAAAGCGCTTCTTGGATCAAGGGCACTATCTCTCTTTTGGTCATCCCTTGCTGTTTGATAAAAATTTGCAAGATGTTTTACGATATATTCCTAGAGATCGCTTTTTCTTAGAAACTGATGGCTTTGAAGGTGTGTATATTGATGAATTATTTAAAAAAGCTGCAAAGATTTTGCAACTTAGTATAGAAGATGTTTCTTTGCAAGTTTTAGATAATTTTAATACTTTATTTCCTAAAAATACAATTGATTATGACACATCCAAAATGGCTTTCTAGAACTGATTTATTAATTGGATCTGTACGATTAGAGAAATTAAGAAAAGCACATGTAATGGTTGTAGGTATGGGAGGGGTAGGGAGTTTTGCTGCTGAATTCTTGGTGCGTGCAGGAGTAGGAAAATTAACTTTAATTGATGGAGACATAGTAGAAGCAAGCAATAGGAATAGACAGTTACCTGCACTGATAAGTACAGAAAATCAAGCTAAGTCTGAGATAATGGGAAAGCGATTTAAGGATATTAATGAGGAAGTGAAGCTGAAAATTATAAAGGAATTCATTAATCCTGAAATGGTAGATCATTTATTTGAGGAAGATAGGCCTGATTATATTTTAGATGCTATTGATACTATTACTCCCAAAATTACATTTCTAAAAGCAGCTTTTGATCAAAAAATCCCTATTGTAAGCAGTATGGGAGCAGGAGGTCGCTTAGATCCAACTAAATTATCAGTAGTAGATATCAGTAAAACTTATAATTGTCCTTTTGCTTTTCAAATTCGTAAAAGATTGCGAAAAGTAGGTATAAAAAAAGGAATTAAAGCAGTGTTTAGTTCAGAATTGGTGATAGAAGATTCCTTAATGATGACTGATGGATCATCCTATAAAAAATCTGCCTATGGAACTATAAGCTACCTCCCAGCAACTTTTGGTGCTGTTACAGCATCTGTTGTAGTGCGTGATATTATAGAATTAAGACAGAGATAGGAAATGCGAAAATTTTATAAGGTTTTGTAAAAATCTAATAATTTATCGGCAAAATTACTCCAAGAATATTTCTTTTTTTCTATTTTTATATTCTTCTTAAAATCAATGTTTTTATTTTTATTATAGAAATCTAAAATAGCTTTTGAAATTGCATGAGGTTCTGGAGGTACGACATATCCAACTTTTTCGTGAGGAACAATTTCAGGTAATCCG
>DATGSF010000252.1:0-5350 GCA_035302865.1 Chitinophagaceae bacterium | reverse complement strand
TTATAGAATCTAAGATTTTACCAGAAGGTTCTTTGCAGTTAATTGTAGGATCAGCTCGCGGTATTATTGATCACGTTAAAAACGGCGATATTGTTACATTTACTGGTTCAGCATCTACAGGAAGAATGTTAAAAGCCCATCCTAAGCTTATTGAGGAAGCGGTGCCTTTCAATTTGGAAGCCGATTCTTTAAATAGTTGTATTTTAGGAAAAGATGTTACTCCTGACATGCCAGAGTTTGATATTTTCATTAAAGAAGTTGCAAGAGAAATAACCGTTAAAGCAGGTCAAAAATGTACAGCAATTCGAAAAATTATTGTTCCTGAAAATCGCATAGAAGACGTACAAATTGCTTTAGGAAAACGTTTGGCAAAAACAACGATTGGGGATCCAGCAATAGAAGGAGTGCGCATGGGAGCTTTAGCTGGATTAAGTCAAAAAGAAGATGTAAAAGAAAAAATACATGAATTAGCACTTGAACAAGAAATAATAATCGGAGATTTAGATAATTTTGAAGTTACTGGTGCTGATAAAGAAAAAGGTGCATTCTTACCTCCTATTGTTTTCTTTAATGAAAAACCATTTGAAAAAACAAAAGTTCATGACGTGGAGGCTTTTGGACCTGTGAGTACATTAATCCCTTATAACACAACAGAAGAAGCAGTAGAGCTTGCTGCTTTAGGAAAAGGTTCATTAGTAAGTTCTATTGTAACATATGACCCGCAAATAGCTATAGACTATACCTTGAACGCAGCAACTTCTCACGGAAGAATACTTGTTTTAGATAGGGATTCTGCAAAAGAAAGTACTGGTCACGGTTCCCCTATGCCTTTATTAATACATGGCGGACCTGGTAGAGCTGGAGGAGGTGAAGAAATGGGTGGCGTGCGAGGAGTAAAACATTATTTACAAAGAACTGCTATTCAAGGCTCCCCTACTCGTATTTCAGATATAACACAACAATATCAATATGGAGGGGCACAGAAAGAAACAGAAATTCATCCTTTTAGAAAATATTTTGAAGATTTAGAGATTGGTGAAACTTTAATTACTGCTAAACATACAGTTACTGAAACTGATATTGTTAATTTTGCAAATGTAAGTGGCGATAATTTCTATGCGCATGTTGACGCAACTTCTTTAGAGGGAACAATTTTTGAACAACGAGTAGCTCATGGATATTTTATTCTTTCTAAAGCTGCAGGCTTATTCGTAGATAGTAAAAAAGGACCTGTTTTATTGAATTATGGTATTGATGAATGTAGATTCTTAAAACCCATCTATCCAGGTGCTACAATTGGTGTTAAATTCACTTGTAAAGAAAAAACAGCACAAGAAAAAAGAGATGAGGAAGATATTGCAAAAGGAATAGTAAAATGGTTAGTAGATGTCTATGATGAAACGGGTGAAACTGTTGCATTAGCTACTATTTTAACTATGGTTAAAATGCGAAATCAAGAATAAACTTTTCTAATTTAAAAATGTTAAAAGAAGAGTGTACTTTAACGCTCTTCTTTTTTCATACAAGAAAAAAATAGAACAAGCTATTTTGAAAAATTCAAAATAAATAGTATTTTTATAAGTAATATATTTTAATAAATATGAGTATTTGGTACAAAACTCCAGAATTAAATGAAATAAACAATTACATACCTAATACCTTAGCAGGACATTTGGATATGAAATTTACAGAAATTGGAGATAATTATTTAAAAATGAGTATGCCGGTTGATTCTAGAACACATCAACCTTATGGATTACTTCATGGCGGTGCATCTGCTGCTTTAGCAGAAACAGTGGGTAGCGTAGCAAGTGCACTTTGTATTAATCCAGAAAAGCAATCTTGTGTGGGAATAGAAATAAATTGTAACCATATAAGAGCAGCTAAATCAGGAATTGTAATAGCAACAGCAGAAAGTATTCATTTAGGAGGAAGTACACATGTATGGGATATCAAAATACATGATGAAAATAATAAACTAATCTGTGTAAGCCGATTAACAGTAGCTGTTATTAATAAAGTATTGAAAAAATAATTTTTATGGGAATAAGTGTATGCATATTAATAAACCAATGGCATCCTAGATTAATGGAAACTTTAAAATCTTATAGCGATTGTTGCGATGAGATTTTACTAGGACTGAATGGACGTTTTAAAGAAAGTAAACATCCAGAATTAAAAGATATTCCTAATCTTAGATGCATTAGCTTAGATTGGGAAGGTTATGGTGCAACACGAAATACTTTAGCTTCCCATGCAAAAAACGATTGGATTCTGTCCGTAGATTATGACGAAGTTGCAAACTATGATTTACAAAAAGAATTACGTCAAATTTCATTTAATTATATCAATAAAGTATATGCGGTAAAAATGATTCATTTCTTAGGTGAAAAAGCAATAAAACATGGTAGCTGGAGTACTCATAGAAAGCGTTTTTTAAGACTTTATAATAAAACATATACCCAATGGAATTTAAGCGAAGTGCATGAGGAAATTATTCGAAAACCGGATACGAGAATTATTCCTTTAAGTGGTAGAATCCTACATTATACTTCAGAAAATTATAAGCAATTTTTAGTAAAAAATAGAAATTATGCAAAATTAGCTGCTCAAAAGTATTTCTTGGAAGGAAAAAAAGGATCAGAATGGAAAAAAAGATTAAATCCTTTATATCGATTTTTTTGGGAATTCATAATTCAATTAGGCTTTTTAGATGGATATAAAGGTTACCAAATTGCTAGAGGGAATGCCTTTTACACTTTTTATAAATATGAATATTTACAAAAATTACAAAAAGAAGCAAAAAAGTAAATAATAAAAACTTGTATATTCCAAATAAATATTTGTATATTTAGCAATAAGTTAATTGCTCAATATGAAAGAGGACTTATTACATTTTGTTTGGAAAAACCATTTCTTATCTGTTCACAATCTAAGCACCACTGAAAATGAGAAAGTGGAAATTCTGGATACTGGTATGCATAACAGTCATGAAGGTCCTGATTTTTTAAATGCTAAAATTAATATAGACGGAACATTATGGATTGGACATATCGAAATTCATGTAAATAGTTCTGATTGGATTAAGCATCAACATGATAGCGATGAAAATTATAAAAATGTTATCTTACATATAGTATATAGAAACGATAAGAATTTAAAACATTTAAACATTCCAACCCTAGAATTAAAAGATTATATATCTCAAAGTGTTTTAGATAAATATTACACTTTAATGCAATCGAAACACCCTATTCCATGCACTCCACAATTTTCTAAAGTATCAAGTTTGCATAAAAACGCTTGGTGGACGAGTTGTCTAGCTAATAGATGGGAAAGAAAAACACAAGAATGGATTGCCTTAGAAAAAGGAGAAACAAAGAATTGGATGGAAATTATTTATCATCAATTGGCTGGTAATTTTGGTTTTAAATATAATTATTCTCCCTTTTTGCAATTAGCACAATCTCTTCCTTTAGAAATATTACAGAAACATCAAAGTAATTTAAATCAGATGGAAGCATTACTTTTTGGTCAAAGTGGATTATTACCTGAAGATTATAATGATGATTATATTCAAAGTTTAGTAAAAGAATACCATTTCTTAAGGAGAAAATATGGATTAAAAGCTATGGATTATAGAGAGTGGAAATTCATGCGTTTAAGACCTTCTAATTTTCCCACTGTTCGAATAGCACAATTGGCATCATTTTTACATTATTACTTAGATAGATTACCCGAAATAATGCACATGAAGAGTTGGAAAGAATTTCAAAAACTTTTACCAATTGGAACCAGCACATATTGGGAAAATCATTATCATTTTCATAAAGTTACTATAAAAAGAAAAAAGAAGTTATTAGGAAAATCCGCCTTACAAAGTTTAATTATAAATACTTTTGCACCAGCTTTATATTTATACAAAAAGAACTATAATTCAAGTAATTACCCTGAAAGTAATATACATATTTTAGAATCTTTACCCAAAGAAGACAATCATATTATAAAAAAATGGGAAGAAATAGGACAAGAAGTGCAAAATGCTTTTGATTCGCAAGCTTTAATTGAATGCTATAATGAATTCTGTAAAAATAAAAAATGTACTTCCTGTAGTATTGGTTTACAAATTTTAAAGCTTTAATCTTAAAACTTTTGTGTAAAGAAATAATATAAAAGATAAGTCGGTATATTTGCAAAAAAATAAAACTATGTCTGAATTACCCAATTGTCCAAAATGTAACTCTTCCTATACCTACTTAGATGATCCTTTATATATTTGTCCAGAATGTGCCTATGAATGGAATCCAAATCAAATAGAGAAGGAAGAAGAAGATACTTTTAAGGTATTTGATGCTTATGGTACAACTTTGATTGATGGCGATAATGTAATAACTATTAAAAATTTACCAGTAAAAGGCACCTCAAGAACAATAAAAGCTGGCACAAAGGTTAAAAGCATTCGCTTAGTGGATCGAGATCATAATATTGATTGTAAAATAGATGGATTTGGATATATGGCTTTAAAGTCTGAATTTGTCAAAAAGTGTTAAGCTATTAATTTCGAAATTAACATTTTACATAAATTAAAAAATATTAAAATAAGAGCAAGTTCTCTTTTGAAGGTACATTTAAAATCATTTAATTATACATAATTTCAATTCATTATAAAGAACGTTAAACCATTTCTAAATAAAAGAAAAATCTTATAAAAGAAATGGTTTACATCTATAAAAACAGATTAAAATATATTTAATTATTTAGATTTCATATAAAAATACAAGAAATTAAACATAATTTTTAATAATAATTAAATGCAGAAAGAAATTCTATTTAATTTATTTAACTCCTATTTTTGGTTTTTTTAATTAACTTTCCTTCAAAGATTTTAAATTCTAATAATCGAGCATCTAATTTTGCATTATAAAAAGGAATTTTCTTATCTGCTCTTAGTCCAATATGTTTAGCCAAATTGGTATTAGCAGTAAAAACATAGCCTGTGTACCCTTTTGCAATATTTTTCATATAGTCACCCATAGCTTTATAGATGGCTTGCAAGCTACGCTCTTCTCCTAGCCTTTCTCCATATTCAGGATTAAAAAAAACAATTCCAGATTCTCCCTTTTTTGCTTTAGGGATTTTAGTATTTCTAAAATCTTCCACTCGAAAATCGATTAAATGATCGAGATGTGCATTGCTGGCATTTTGTTTAGCTTGAGTAATAACTTGAGGATCTAAATCAGAAGCAATTATAATATTTTTCACATCAGGATTTCGCATTTTCGTTATTACTGCCCTTTCAATGCGGTAATCCATTTTTCTAAACCCTTGAACATACATAAAAGAGTAATTA
>DATGSF010000251.1:0-9908 GCA_035302865.1 Chitinophagaceae bacterium | reverse complement strand
ATTTAATTCTGAAATATTAGATACCACTGTTTGTATTTCTTCAGCATCTTCTTGTAAAATTCCTTGAACTTCTGACAAATCCTCGTAGTACTGATAATGCAACATAGATGTAGGAGCAAAATTACTAGTAGATTCAACTAAAATCATATGATCGGCACTGATATATTGTACACCATTCAGCATTACTAATGCTAATTGATAATCAAAGTTGTTTAAATATTGATGATGGTCTTTAGGAACAGCATATTTATTTATTGCTTCTAATAAAGGAGCAAAATCATATGCTTTAGGAATAAAAATTTTACTTACATTTCTACAACCTAGGCCAAAATAGTGGAAGATATCTTTAGCTAATGCTTTCAAGTCTTCTTCTGATTCTTTACCATTTAAAATCGCTACAGAACTTCTATTATGACGTATAAGATTTGGATATTTGGAGAAGTAATAAGCAAAGGTTTGAGCAGTATTATTACTTCCTGTTGCTATATACATAGAACAATCTTTAAGCATATCTTGAATGTGTATCTTATCTTTCAATCGCGGTTCCCATTCTTTTAATTTTTCAATCAAATGTCGTAATAGTAATTTATCTTTTGAAGACAATTTTAAATGCAAGGTATATCCTGCTAAAAAACCCATTAAAAAATCATGAAAACCTACTAATGGAATATTTCCAGCCATTATTATACCCAATTTTTGATCGGTATCTATATCTGCATCTATCGATAATTTGTATGATGCTATAAAGTCTTCTAATTTTTTTCTATCTAAGTAGCTATGTGCAATGGCCTCTACAGATTCATCTATATTATTGGGAATGAACCAATAATTCATATCATTTGCTCTTAATTTAACCTCTTTCCACTCCTCTTCATGAGACAGCATATACTTAGCTAATTTCTCTAATACTTCTATCTTTTCTTGAATTTGCATATTTCCTTTTTTCTATGTGCTTGCAAATTCGTATTTTTGCAAAGGAAAACCAAATATTAATATCAAAATATAAATTTTAAATATGGCTATTATTATCACTGATGAGTGTATTAATTGCGGAGCTTGTGAACCAGAATGTCCCAACAATGCTATTTATGAAGGTGGCATTGAATGGAAGATGTCTGACGGAACGGGTGTAACGGGAGATTATACATTAATGAATGGCGATGTAACCAATGCAGATGCATCACATGAACCTGTTTCTATGGATGTCTATTATATTGTTCCAGACAAGTGTACAGAATGTCAAGGGTTTCATGAAGAGCCTCAATGCGCAGCTGTTTGTCCTGTAGATTGCTGTATTCCAGATGAAATGTATCAAGAAACAGTAGAAGAGCTTCTAGCTAAGAAGGAGCGTTTACATCTTTAATCACATTTTTTTAAAACAATAATTAATAAAATAAAAGGTCATTCACAGGGATGACCTTTTATTCTTTCTCAGTTATTATATTTTTCTTTTCTTGGCTTATATAAAAATTAAATTGTTGTTATTTTTAATAAATTAAAAATCCACTCCTACAGGTAAAGCTCCAAGATTAATTCCTAGACGGAAACCATACATAGGTTTAAATCCTGTTTGCCAACTTACTACCCCATCCGCTCTAAGAAAACGATAGATTTTAAATCCTATATTTTCTAAACCAAAAGTAAATTCACTATAATATTTATTGTCAGGCAATAACAAAGCATGTCCACCTATAACTCCAGTCCATTGCAAGTATTTAAAACCTGGTATTTTATTGGTAATAAATCCTTTCCATTGCCATTCAGCATGTAATTGACTTGACCATTCTGCAGTATTACTCATTAAGTAATACGGTTTCATAAAAAAGCCTTTATAACTTGGACTATGTAAAATAAAAGTATTGGATCTATAATGTTTCCATTCTGCCCAAGGAACTATAGAATTATTTCCAAGAAAAGAACTTATTTCTCCAAAATAATGTAAAGCACCAAATGCTTTTAAAGAAGTACTCTGATCAATAGAAAATGCAATTTGCGTATAGTCGGCATCAGCACCAAAAAGTTTAGGAATTGCTTTGTTTATTGCTAAGCTAAATACGGGATAATTTGATGAAATAGGACGAACATAATCTTCAAATGAAATATACTTCCATCCTGGCTGGTATTGCAATTTTGCATGTATTATTGCTGCACTCTCAATAAAATCTGCATTTAATTCTTTTGGTTTGTTTTCGGTATAATTAGCTGATAAAGAAGCATTAAATGCATAATCTGTTCTATTGTAAAGTTCTATATACTTATTATATTGCATACCAGCAGAAATAATCCAACCTGTCCCACTTCTATAAACTGCTTCCAAACCTCCATAATATTTCTCTTGCAATTTCAAAGGATTAACTCCCTGCACTAGAGAACTAAAAGTATTGAATATTTCTGGTAAAAAACCATTTTGATTAATTGCAAAGACTTTTTTACCACCTCTTAAATTTATAGCCGTATAAGCTGCAGAATTTTTATTGCTCTTTTGTTTATAATCTACATACAAGTTTGGATTATAATGTCCATTAAGAAAACCATACCTTTGATGTAAGCCCACTTGCAATTCATTTAAAGAATCTAATTGCCATTTTCCTTTTAAATCTAAAGCTAAATTTACTCCTTCTACGGTATTAAAATTAAGCTCTTTAAATAGTGAAGACATGTGAAAGGAAAATTTATTTTTCTTATATAACTCTCCACCAACTATAATATTTGCTATACTAATTCTCCTTTGAAGCTCAACTTCTTCTATTTCCTTTTTTTTCTCTTCTACAAGAATACTATCTTGTTTTTTAAAGAAATCTTTTTCTTTTTCACTCATTCTAACCGGGCGTAATTCTTCCCATTCTTCTTCTTTCTGTAAGCTTTGATAATCTTTATTATATTGGGCAACAATATTTTTCTTAACATTTTCCTTTTCCCAATCTATAGCTTCATTAATTTTTTGATTAGAATAAGCTGTTAAAAAATCCCCTCCAACTACGAATCCTAACAATTCTAATTCTACATAAATATTTTGTTTTTGAATCACTCTCTGATTGGATATATAACGGAACATCTGATCTATAATTAGCTTATCAGCTATATTAATCTCTGCAGATTTATCAATAATCAATTCCACACTATGCACATCATAAGTACTATCAATAATATAAATATTTCCTTTAAACACTGCTTCTTTCGCTCTTTTAGGATTTAATTTAATTTTTAAGATCTTTTGATCTCCATCCATTATTTCTCCTAAATACTCAAAATCATAGTATAAAAAAGCTTGATTGTGCAAAGGGGAAATAAATCCTCTAGGATTCACTCCCAATACGTCTATTCTATTCTCATAAACATCCAATATTGGAGGCAATTGACTAAATCCTAAGCCTTGTGGATCACCACTTTGTCTTACATATTCAATTTTATGTAATTCCTGTTCACGATCTTTCATATAATAACTTTTCTGCTCCAATCCATATACTATACCTTTCCCATCTTTGTCTAAGCCCAGAGCATCATAATCCTCTTCTATATTTGTTCCTAAAAATGTTTTGGGAGATTTTAAGAAACGCATACTTCCTTTTAAATATACATCGGAAGAAAAACTTCTTATATCCTGAATTCTTTGTTTTTTACGTTCTATAGCTAGACGCATAATTTCAATAGCGGGATCTTCATATTTAACCTTAATATCCACACCTGAAAGTTCTATACTATGGGGTTTAAGGTGAAAATCTATTTTTTGATTTGAAGATTTTACCAGTAGGTCCTTAGTTTGAGAAGCATATCCCATATAACTAGCTTTTAGCATATAGTTTCCAGTATCTAAATGCAAATAAAAATAACCTTCGGCATCACTTGTTGTGCCTTTATTTGTATTTTGAACAGTAATGCTTGCATAAGGAATTGTATTCCCTTTTTCATCATAAACAGTACCTTCAACTTTAACAGCCCAGGAAAAAATGGAAAAAGATATAAAACTTAATAAAAGTATAAATTCACGCAACATATATAAGAATATTTTGTGCAAAGTAAGTAGAATAATCAATAATTTAAAAACTTATTAAAAATAGTAGAAGAAATACGCATCGAAAACATATAAAATTTCGAATTTGCAATAAAATTCTTTACTTTGTAGTATGGAAATAAATATTCAAGAAATCATACAATCTTTAGAAAATTGGGCAGCTCCTGCTTTACAAGAATCTTATGACAATTCGGGTTTACAAATTGGAGATACGCAACAAAAATGTAAAGGCATCTTAGTTTGCCTCGATTTTAGTGAAGAGGTCTTAGAAGAAGCTATTGAAAAAAACTGCAATTTGATTATTAGCCATCATCCTTTAATATTTAAAGGTATAAAATCAATTTCTGGTAAAAACCTTATAGAAAGATGTATAATCAAAGCTATAAAAGAAGATATAGTTCTCTATACTATCCATACAAATCTAGATAGTGTAATACACGGAGTTAATAAAGAAATTGCAGATAGATTACAATTAAAAAACCAACAGATATTATCCTCTAGAAATGAGAGTTTAGTAAAACTTTATACCTATGTTCCTATTGCAAATAAAGAAGAAGTAGCTCAAGCATTGTTTGAAGCAGGAGCTGGAAATATTGGAGAATACAGTGAATGTAGTTTTCAAACCAAAGGTATTGGCACTTTTAAACCTTCAGAAAATGCCAATCCTACTATAGGAAAAGCATCAGGTCCTCGAGAGAATGTGGAAGAGGTGAAATTAGAGGTAATAATCCCTTTTTATCTGGTAAATAAAGTATTTGCAGCATTAAAAAAATCCCATCCCTATGAAGAACCTGCTTATGAAATAATTGCCCTAAAAAACCTACAAGGAGATTTCGGCTTTGGTATTTTAGGAGAGCTAGAGAAAGAAATGGAATTAAAGGATTTTTTACAAATGGTAAAGAAAAATTTTAATTTAAAAGTTATTAAACATACTAATTCTCCAAAAACACCTAAAATTAAAACTGTTGCATTATGTGGAGGTTCTGGTGCTTTTTTGATAGAAACAGCTAAAGCGCAAAAAGCAGATATATACATCACTGGGGATTTAAAATACCATGATTATTTTTTAGCAGAGGAAGAGATTATTTTAGCAGATATAGGACATTTTGAATCAGAACAATTTACTATTCAATTAATTTGTCGTTATTTACAAAAAAATTTCAGTAAATTTGCAATTCATGCAACAAGCATTAATACAAATCCAATAAATTATTATATTTAATTGTATATGGCAACAAAATCAAAAAAAGATTTTTCCATTGAAGAAAAATTAACGGCGGTAATTACATTACAAAAAATCGATTCCAAAATGGATGAAATCGGTATTTTAAAAGGAGAATTACCTATGGAAGTGAACGACTTAGAAGATGAGGTAGAAGGATTAAAAACTCGAATCTCAAATATAGATGCTAAAATAAATAGTATCAAAGAATTTATCAAAAAAAGAGAAGAAGAAAAAAAGACAGCAAAAGAAAGCATAGCTAGATATGAAGAGCAGCAAAATGAAGTAAAAAACGATAGAGAATTTCAAGCAATTGAAAAAGAAATTGAATTTCAAAATCTAGAAGTACAACATGCTGATAAAGATATTAAAGAAGCAAAAGCTAAATTAAGCGAAACAAATAAAAACAAGGATAGCGTAAAAGAGTTATTAAAATTCAAAGAAGATATCTTTAAATCAAAAGCAAGTGAGTTAAAAAAGATTATTAAAGAAACTGAGAAGGAAGAAAAAGAAATTAATGCTCTTTCAGAAAAGGCTAAGGAAAAAGTGGATGAAAGATTATTACGTTCTTACGAAAGAATTAGAAATAATTTTAGAAATGGCTTAGCTGTAGTTCCTGTTTTAAGAGATGCTTGTGGAGGTTGCTACAATAATATCCCCCCTCAAATGCAAGTTGAAATCTACCAACATAAAAAAATTATCATTTGTGAACATTGTGGTAGAATATTGATTGATGAAGAATTATTTGACGCAACTGAAATTTAAAAATAATTTGTATAACTTAAAAGCGACGATTGTTCTGATCGTCGCTTTTTTATCTATGTGATTTTTTTATTTTAAAATAAAACTTTTGTTTTAATATAGTATATTATGCAACTGTACCCCAAGGACGCTTTAGAAAAACTCGAATTTGAAAAAATACTAACTCTACTTCAAAATTTCTGTCAATTAGATGCTGCTAAAAAACTTTCTTTAAGGCTTAAAGCATCTTCGAATTTTAAGCAAGTTCGTTTTTGGTTGCATCAAAGTCAAGAATATAAACTGATCTTAGATAGTAATGATTATTTACCCTGCAATTTTCAGGATAATTTAGAAAAAGAATTACAGCTTTTAAAAATTGAAAATAGCGTTTTGCAAGAAGATAATTTCTTGAAAATAAAAAAACTATGCTTAGATATACAAGATAAGATTAAATGGTTTAAAGGAAGAGAAGATTTATATCCACATCTATATTTTTTAATAAAAGACACTATTTATGAGAAAGAAATAGTGCAAGCAATCCATCCAATAATTGACGATATAGGACAAATAAAGGATAGAGCAAGTAGAAACTTAAGTCAAATCCGGACTGAGCTGCAACATAGTAGAATAGAAAGTAGAAAACAATTCGATCAAACTATTCGGAAATATGCAAAAGCAGGTTATATAGCTGATATTGCCGAAAATTTTCTTAATGGAAGACGCACTATAGGAATTCAAGCAGAATTTAAAAGAATAGTGAAAGGAATCATACATGGTGTTAGTGATTCTAATAAAATTATTTTTATTGAACCTGAGTCATTAATTCCAATACAAAATAGAATTTATGAATTAGAAATTCAAGAAAAAAAAGAAATCCAAGCAATTTTAAGAGAATTAACAGCAAACATTGCACCTTTTATAGATAATCTCGAACATTATTATCATCGTACAATAGTATTTGATTTTATACGTGCAAAAGCTTTATTAGCACGCAAATTAAAAGCAAATTTACCTAAGCTTGTTCCACATCCCAACTTTACTTACATAGAGGCTTTTCACCCTTTATTATGGCTGCAAAATCAGGAAAAAAAGAAAAAAACTGTTCCTATAAATCTACATTTAGATAATAAAGATAGAATCTTAATCATTAGTGGTCCTAATGCGGGAGGAAAAACTGTTTCTATGAAAACAGTAGGATTGTTACAGTATATGTTACAGTCAGGATTATTAATTCCTTGTTCAGATCGTTCAGAAGTAGGTATATTCAAGCAAATGATGGTGCATATTGGAGACACACAATCAATTGAAAATGAATTAAGTACCTATAGCGCACATTTGGAAGACATGAAACGATTCTTGCAATTTGCAACGGGTAGCACCTTGTTTTTTATTGATGAATTAGGAAGTGGTTCAGACCCCCTTCTTGGAGGTGCTTTTGCAGAAGCTATAGTGGAAAGTTTAAATAGAAAGAAAGCGTTAGGAATTATTACCACGCATTATTTAAATTTAAAAGTTATGGCGGATAAAGTTCCAGGTATTATTAACGGAGCTATGACTTTTGATGAAAAGAATTTACAACCTTTATATCAATTGATAATTGGAAAGCCTGGAAGTTCTTATACTTTTGAAATTGCTGAAAGAGTAGGTTTAGATAAAGAAACCATTCAAAGAGCTAAATCTTTAGCACAAACCGACCATATTGAATTAGACAAGCTATTACATCAATCAGAAAAAAGAGAAGTTAACCTAAAAAAGAAAGAAAAAGAATTAGATAAGTTAATTCAATACCATCAAGAGCAAATTACCAAATATCAAGAATTAACAGATAAAGAGAAACACAAACAACAATTAGCATATTTACGTTTACAAAATAAAATTAAAAAAGAGGAATTGGATTATTTAAAAGATATGGAAAGAAAATTCAAACAAATAATCCATGACTGGAAAACCGCAGAAAATAAGAAGGAGGTAATTGCTGCTGCTGAAAATATATTATTTAAACGAAAACACATTCAGGCTAATCAAAAACTTGCTAAAAAAACAGATAAGAATTATAAGGTTTTAGCTAAAAAACCTGAAATTGGAGATTTAATGCGAAATGAAAAAAATCATCAAGTTGGAACTTTAATTGAAATGTCCGATCAAAAAACTATAATTCAAATAGGGAAAATGCCTTTCCAAGTCGACCTAAAGGAATGGATTGTAGTAGCTAAGAAATCTACAAAAAATAAGAAGAATAAAAAGAAATAAACTCTACTTAAGATTATATAGCAACTAGATATATCTAAAATTTTTTATTGCAGTTTAAATTCCTCTTTAATAAAAGCACAGGCAAATCAAAAGTATCCTGTAACACTCCTTTCAAAAAAAAGGAATACAAATTTCTTTAAAAATCGAATAGAAAATAGCTTTTTTCAAAATTAGTAAGCCCTAATAAATCTTATTTTAAACTGTCTTTATTTTAAAAAAAGTGTTACCTTGCATGAAATTTGAGAAAAAAACAATATAAAATTTATTAATTTATGAAAAAATCAACTTTATTGATAACTATAGCTGCTTTGTTAAGCTACAACTATGGTCAAGCGCAAACTCAATTACCAAATGCAGGATTTGAAGAATGGGAAAATGAAGGTACTCCTACTATGGAGCCTAAAAATTGGAGTTCTATAAAAACTTCAGATGCTTTAGCTGCTTTAGCACCAGAGGTATTAAGTAGAGATGCAGGAAGAAATAGTAATTACAGTGCTGTATTAGAAGTAAAATCAGCTTTCGGAATTGCAGCTAACGGTATTATGACAAATGGTCGCGTGCATGCAGATATGAATCCTGCAAATGGTTATGTATTTACTGATGTAAATGATGATCAATGGAACACTCCTTTTAGTGATAGACCTGATAGTATTGCAGGCTGGTATAAATACGCCCCTAAAAATAATGACAGAGGTAAAGTAGAAGTATTATTACATACGGGCGATGTAGGCCAATTACCTACAAATGCAACAACAGTTGCTAATACTATTGGTACTGCAAGATATGATATAGAAAATGAAGCTAGTGAATGGACAAGATTTTCTGTACCATTTGAATATTTAAGTAGTGATAATCCAGATTATATACTTGTGGTAATAACTTCTGGAGATAGCACAATTGCTAAAACAGGTTCAAAGTTATGGATTGATGACATTCAATTAATTTACAATACTGAAGATGAAGATGAAGACATTAGCGTAAAAGAATGGGAAAACTCTTCAAAGTATTTTTCGGCATTTTACAATAATGGTTGGATTAATATTCGCTTAAATGATGCTATTAAAGCTGAATCCTATCAAATAATAGATATCAACGGAAGGGTAATTCAAAATGGTATTTTCAAAGATAACATTCCTTTTAACCAAGCTAAAGGTATGTACATCCTTCAAGTTATGACTAAAAAAGGAATTATTTCTAAGAAAATAGCCATATTTTAACAAGAACAACATATAAAATCATCTTTAAAATGCGTATAACATTAAGCATTTGCTTTATATTATTTTTAAACTTTCTAGGTTTTTCTCAAGAAGGTACTGTTTTTGGCACTGTTAAAGATGAAAATGATATCCCTTTGGTAAATGCCACGATCATTTTCCGAGGGGATATTACTTTAGGTACAACTACAGATGAAGAAGGTAATTATTCACTTAAATTACCAGAAGGCAAACGTTCTCTAATATGTCGATTTACGGGAATGAAAACAGATAGCACAACAGTTTATATAGAAAATGGTGCATTCGTTGAACATAATTTTACAATGCTTTCCCATGCAGGAGCACGCCAATTAGATGAAGTGCAAATTAGAATTGGCAAATTTGACAGAAATCCTGAAGAAATCACAGTTTCCTTAGAACTTGTCAAACCAAGTTTGATTGAAAGTAAAATCACAAGAAATGTGGAAGC
>DATGSF010000250.1:0-32002 GCA_035302865.1 Chitinophagaceae bacterium | reverse complement strand
CCTAAAAAAACAAAAGGTTTAGTAAAAAGAGGAGTAACTGAAGTAGTTACTCCAGGTGTTGCAATAAATGATAAACTTTTAGATAGAAGTAGTAATAATTTTCTTTGCGCTTTACATCTAGATAATCAAAATCATGGAATTGCTTTTATTGATATTTCAACAGGTGAATGTTTTGTGGCTGAAGGCAACACGGAATATATAGATAAACTTTTGCAAAGCTTTCAACCTTCAGAAATTCTCTTGAATCGTAAAAAAAAGAACTTCTTCTATGAATATTTGGATCAAAAGTATTATACTTTTGTCTTAGAAGATTGGATTTACGAGTATTCCTATACTTACGAAACACTTATTAGACATTTTGAAACACAATCTTTAAAAGGTTATGGTATTGAGGATTGGAAATTAGGAACTATAGCAGCTGGAGTCGCTTTACATTATTTAAAAGACACCCAACATAATCAAATCCAACATATTAAGTCAGTGCAACAAATTTTAGCACATGATTTTCTTTGGATGGATAGATTTACAATCCGGAATTTAGAATTACTTCAAAGTCAGTATGCAGAAGGTATTTCTTTATTAGATGTCTTAGATAATACCATTACAGGAATGGGAGCTAGGTTATTAAAAAGGTGGTTACTCTTTCCTTTAAATAACTTAGAAAAAATTCAAGAACGACACCAACATGTAAGTGCTTTTATCGAAAATGAATTCTTTTTAAATGAAGGACAAAACATTTTAAAAGAAATGGGTGACTTAGAGCGATTAAGTGCTAAGATACCTCTAAAAAGAGGCAATCCTCGAGAAATAATTCAATTAAAAAACACCTTAGTATCTTTTAAGAAGCTGTTCGAATTAATACAAAAACACAATGCCAAGGAGCAGTTTACTTTTGTTCAAGCGTACCAAAACAGAGTGCAAAGAAATCAGGAAGTAATAGAACTAATAGAAAAATACCTACAAGAAGATGCACCAATAGTGATAAGCAAAGGGCAAGTAATAAAAGAAGGATTTCATGAAGAATTGGATGATTTGAGAAATCTCTATTATAAAAGTAAAGAATATTTACAAAATCTTCAAGATAAAGAAAGTCAAATAACCGGAATACCTTCTTTAAAAATTGGATTTAATAATGTTTTTGGATATTATTTAGAAGTTACAAATACACATAAAGATAAGGTTCCAGAAGAATGGATTAGAAAACAAACATTAACTTCCGCGGAACGATATATTACTCCAGAGTTAAAAGAATATGAGGAAAAGATATTAGGAGCAGAAGAAAAAATACAAAGCATTGAATTGCAGTTATTTAATGACTTAAATGAAGCACTAATTCCTCATATAAATTCCATACAATCCACAGCGCAGGCTATTGCAAATTTTGATTGCTTAGCCAATTTTGCTCAATTAGCCATACAGCAAAATTACACCAGACCCATAATGAATAAAGACCGTGTTTTAGATATACGGGAAGGGAGACATCCTGTAATTGAAGCACATTTACCATTAGGAGAATCTTATATTCCTAATGACACTTATTTGAATCCCGAAACCCAACAAATAATCATATTAACGGGTCCTAATATGAGTGGTAAATCTGCCCTATTGCGTCAAAATGCTTTGATTTGTCTTTTAGCTCATATTGGAAGCTTTGTACCTGCAAAATCAGCAACAATAGGTTTGACAGATAAAATATTTACCCGTGTAGGTGCCTCAGATAATTTGAGCGGAGGAGAATCTACTTTTATGGTAGAAATGAATGAAACAGCGAGTATAATAAATAATTTAAGTGAACGAAGCTTAATCATTCTAGATGAAATAGGAAGAGGAACCAGCACTTACGATGGCATCTCTTTAGCATGGTCAATAGTAGAATTCTTACATGAACATCCAAGTCAAGCAAAAACTTTATTTGCCACACATTACCATGAATTAAATGATTTAGAAGAACAATTTCCTAGAGTCAAAAATTTTCATATAAATCATAAAGAAACTGATCAAAAAGTAATATTTTTAAGAAAATTAACACCAGGAGGAAGCAGACACTCATTTGGAATTCAAGTTGCTAAAATGGCTGGAATGCCTACAACCCTTACAGATAGAGCTATGGAAGTTTTAAGTGTGTTAGAAAAAAAAGGAAGCCAAGAAGAAAACAAAGAACATATAAAAAGTGTAGCAGCTCAAAGTTTTCAATTAAATATATATGAAGGCTTAGCAGAAGATTTAGAGAAAATTAAAGAACAGCTCAAAAATGTACATATTGACTCTTTAACCCCTGTGGAAGCCTTATTGAAATTACATGAATTAAAAGAAATCATAAAACATTATGAATAAAAACACTTCATCTGAGAAGATTTGTTTATTTCCGGGAACCTTTGATCCTATAACTAAAGGTCATATAGATTTACTCATTAGAGCAGAAGCTTTATTCGATAAAATAGTGATAGGAATAGGAAAAAACAGTAGTAAAACTCCTATGTTTAATTTAAAACAAAGAATAGAGTGGATAGAACAAATTTTTAAAAACCATCCAAAAATCTCTGTAACACCATATGAAGGATTGACCGTAGATTTTTGTAAAGATATAGCTGCAAATTTTATTCTAAGAGGTATTCGTTCTGTAAACGATTTCGAATATGAAAAAGCTATCGCTGATATGAATAGAGCTTTACATCCTGAAGTGGAGACCTATTTTTTAACCAGCTCTCCTGAATTCTCAACTGTTTCTTCCACTTTAGTTCGTGATGTTATAAGAAATGGCGGTAATGCTAGCTTGTTCTTGCCTGAAGAAATAAAATGGTAAACTATTTTGCATAATTTTAATAAAAAAGCATTTTGGATATATGAAAAGTCAAAAACTTAATTATAAAACCACAAAAAGATTTTCAAAATTAATTGAAGATTATTTAAGCAATGATCCCAATTTAAAACCGTTCTATACTCATGAATTAAATGAAGAAGGGATTCAAAAGGCAATACAAGAAAAGAACTTTTCAAAAGATCAAAGACGCAAATTAGTACAAGCTTTACAAAAACAGAATGCAGAGGTATCTTTAAGTAAAAAACAAGTAAATGCTTTAGATTTATTAGAAAAAGAAAATACCTATACTATAACCACAGCTCATCAAACCAATCTTTTATTAGGACCGGTTTATTTAATTTATAAAATCATGCATGCAATAGTGTGTGCTCAATATTTAAATAAAAAATTTCCTGATAAAAATTTCATTCCTATTTATTATGCAGGTTCGGAAGATAATGATTGGGAAGAACTAGATCATATCTATATAAATCAAAAAAAATACCAATGGAAAACAGAACAAACAAAGGCAGCTTTTGGAAATGCAAAAATCGATGAAGCACTCTTAGGTTTAATTCAGGAAATTGAAGACAAGGAAGGCAAAGATTCAGATACTACAAAAGAACTATGGAGTTTAATAAAAAAATGTTACAGAAAAAATGTAACTATTTTTGAAGCCAACAGACAACTTATTCTATCCTTATTTCATGAATACCCCTTAATTGTAATAGATGGAAATGATAAAGATTTAAAAAGAAGTTTCTTGCCAATTATGAAAGAGGATTTATTAAATAACAAAGCAGAAGAGCTAGTAAATCTACAATCTAAAAATTTACAAAAACTTTATAAAACTCAAGCTTTTGCACGTCCAATAAATTTATTTTATCTAAAAGAAAATATCCGAGAACGTATTGATAAAGAAAATGAAAATTATAAAGTTGTAAATACCAATATTTCATGGAATAAAGAAGAACTAATTAATGAATTAGAAGCTCATCCAGAACGATTCAGTCCAAACGTAATATTACGTCCAGTCTATCAAGAATTTATTTTGCCTAATATTGCTTTTATAGGTGGCGGAAGTGAATTAGCTTATTGGATGCAATTAAAAAAAGTTTTTGATTTTTTTGAAGTACCCTACCCTGTTTTAATTTTAAGACAATCATTTGAATGGATAGAAAATCAAAAATTAAAAGAATGGGAAGATTTAGGTTTATCTATAGAAAATTTATTTGATTCCATAATATCTATTCAGAGGGATAATGCTAAAAATAAAATACCTGATTCTTTAAATATTAATAATATAAAAGAAGAATTTAAATGCAAACTCCAATCCTTGGAAGAAGAAATTGTCCAGTTAGATAAAACACTTGAATACAGTTTAGCTGCAGTGCAACATAAAATTAATTACCAGCTATCCATACTGAAAAAAAAACTTATTCGTGCTTATAAAAAAGAAGAAAAAGAATATAATAAAAAAGTAGAAGAAATAATTAGGAAAGTTTTTCCTTATGGAGGCTTAACGGAACGTAAAGAGGGTTTTATCATTTATTATAATAAATGGGGAAATGATTTCTTAAATTACCTTTATAAAAACACCGAACCATTAGGCACAAAATTTTCTTGTTTAATTTTTGAAAATAAAGAATAAAACTTTTGGAAAATTAAAAACCTTTAATTACCTTTGCAATCCAATCACACAACAATAGGAGGTGTAGCTCAGTTGGTTTAGAGCATCTGCCTTACAAGCAGAGGGTCCGCGGTTCGAATCCGTGCACCTCCACACAAACACAATAGGAAGTGTAGCTCAGTTGGTTTAGAGCATCTGCCTTACAAGCAGAGGGTCCGCGGTTCGAATCCGTGCACTTCCACTTAGCCTGTCAAATGACAGGCTATTTTTTTCAAATTGCCCTCTCCCCCTCTATTAAAATAGATTTCAAATAGCAAATTGTTAAAATTTGTCTTTTTTGAAAATAATTTCCAAGTATATTATAATAAATCCCAACTATTTTTTAAAATTACATGTCTATCATTATAGTAATTTAGAATAATTAAAAAATTATATAATATGCGTCTCACTTTACACCTTCCCTTGCTCTCTATCATTTTTTGCTTTATAATATTACCTAAAGTTTATAGTCAACAACTTCTTCCACCTAATCAGTCAGAACAAGATGCATGTAATGCATTGTTAATATGTGGAAATTCTTTTACATCTCCATACGGATATCAAGGTATTGGGCAAGTTAATGATTTAAATAATACTCCATGTGGTAGTGGAGAGGGAAACAGCTTATGGTTGCGATTAGAAGTTAATACTCCTGGAACAATAGTTTTCACCATTGAACCAACTATAATTACTGATGATTATGACATGGCTGTTATCGACATAACAAATAAAAGTTGTAGTAATTTTAACACAAATGACGTTATCCGATGCAATTTCAACAATAACAATCCCACATTCAACAATGGAATCACAGGATTAAATATGACTTCTACTTTACATTTCGTAACAGGAGGTACTACAGGAAGCTCCTATTTAGAATATATTGATGCAAGTGCTGGAGATGTATATTTAATTATGATAAATAATTTTGGAACAGGATTTACCGGCCCTCAATCAGGATTTACAATAGATTTCACTGGAAGTACTGCAACATTTAATCAAAACCCAGCTCCTCAATTTGACGAAATAGTCCCTTCTTGCGATAATGCTGATTTTATAACCCTAAAATTAACAGAATATGTCTTATGCAGCTCCATTGCCTCTGATGGTTCCGATTTTAGTATACATCCTTCTGGAACTATTCAAAGTGTAAGTAGTAGCAATTGTGGAACTATTGATGGATATACAGATGAAATCGTAATTACTTTTGCGAACACCTTAGCTCCTGGAAATTATACACTCAAAGCTGAAACTGGAACTGATGGCAATACCTTATTAGGAATATGTAGTGAAGAATTAGAAAAACCAGATTCTTTAAATTTTACCGTAGGTGGTGCTCCTATACTCATTAGTAGTATTGATTCTCCTGCTTGCCAATTCCTTAACTTACATTTAAGTTCCCCAATAAAATGCAATTCCATTGCTGCAAATGGTTCTGATTTTAAAATTAATGGACCTGAAAACAGATCCGTTATTTCTGCAGAGGGAGTAAATTGTACAAATGGAATGACTAATACGATTTTAGTAAATATTGATAATCCTATTGCTACAGATGGAAATTATGAAATAGAAGTAAAGGTAGGTACAGATGGTAATACTTTAATTGATGACTGTCATAGATTAGTACCTGAAGGAGAAAAACATCCTTTTATTATCAACTCATATAATGGCATGCTCACTTCTCTTCCTGATTCTAATATTTGTCATTCGGCTAATGTAATCCAATTAGGTGGAATCAATAATGCTCCAGCCCCTTCTGGTGGTTTTGCATATAAATGGTCTCCAGCAAACAATGTTGACAATCCAAATGATTTGAATACTACTGCAAATATTGGTGCTCGTTCTCGTTACACATTTCATTTGGAAACAATAGATGCAAATGGATGTTATTTAAGAGACTCTAATGTAGTAAATATTTCTTTTTTACACGGAGAACTCATTCCACGTAATCCTATTATTTGCGATGGAGACTCTATTTTAATGGAAGCTTCGGGTGGAATAAAATACCTATGGGCAAATAATGCTTCCTTTACTAGTGGTTCAGAAAACCTCAGTTGTTTAAACTGTCCTTCACCTTATGCATTTGGATCTATAGGAACACATACAATATATGTAGTTGTTGAAGATGAGTTAGGTTGCACGGATACTTTATTTACAGATATTGTAGTTAAGGAAGAACCACAAATTACTATCCACCCTAGTGATACCACAATAAAATACGGCAAAAGTGTACAATTAAATGCTTCAGGTGCAAGCGAATATGTTTGGTATCCAATAGAATCTTTAAATTATAATACCATTCCCAATCCAATTTCAACACCTGAAAAAACCACTCTTTACGAAGTAACTGGAATTGATAAATACGGTTGTATGAATACAGAAGAAGCAATAGTAAGAGTTGAATATGATGATGAAATCTTTTTACCTAACAGTTTTACACCAAACAATGATGGTTTAAATGATCATTTCAGAATTAGAAATTTACAATATCAAAAATTAATTTCTTTTCAAATTTTTAATCGATACGGAAATATGGTATACTCTTCCAGTAATCCAGAAGAAGGATGGGATGGAAATTATAATGGTAAAGAAGCTCCTTCTGGTGTATACATGTATGTTATAGAATTGGCTTATCCAAACAATGAAATCAGAACATTAACGGGAGATTTAAGCTTATTACGATAAAAACACAGCTATATAAAAAGTGCAGCTTATTATTATTGCAATAGGCTGCATTTTTCATTTAATACATAATTAAAAATTTCATTTCCTTTGTAGGCAATTTTTTGTAAATTTGCGATAAATTTAAAGGATAGTTTATTATTATGGCATATACACCTAAAAATAAAATTAGAATAGTAACAGCAGCCTCTCTTTTTGATGGACATGATGCAGCTATAAATATCATGCGTAGAATTATGCAATCCAATGGTGCTGAAGTGATACATTTGGGACATGATAGAAGTGTACAAGAAGTGGTAAATTGCGCAATCCAAGAAGATGCAAATGCTATAGCAATGACATCTTATCAAGGAGGACATGTAGAATATTTAAAATACATGTATGATTTGCTAGAGGAGGCAAATTGTGGACATATTAAAATATTTGCAGGAGGAGGTGGTGTAATTTTACCTGAAGAGATTAAAGAATTAGAAGCATATGGAATTGATAAGATTTATTCTCCTGATGATGGTAGATCAATGGGTTTGGTAGGAATGATTATAGATTTATTAAAGAAAAGTGACTATCCTACAGGTAGAGATTTAAAAAATGAAGTTTCTTTATTAAAAGAAAAAAACAATTATGCCATAGCACGATTAATTTCAGCTGTTGAAAATGCAAGCGAAGAGGAGCTTACAAAAAAAGCCATATCAGAAGTCGAAAAATTAGCCGCAAAAAGCAACAGTCCTGTTTTAGGAATCACAGGAACAGGAGGAGCTGGTAAAAGCTCAACTGTTGACGAAATTGTAAGAAGATTTTTAATAGATTTTCCAGAAAAGAATATTGGAATTATTTCTGTAGATCCTTCTAAAAGAAAAACTGGAGGAGCATTATTAGGAGATAGAATTCGAATGAACGCCATCAATAATGAACGTGTTTACATGCGATCTATGGCGACGCGACAAAGTAATTTAGCTGTTTCTAAACATATTCAAGATGCTGTGCATATTTTACAAGCAGCAAATTTTGATTTAATAATTTTAGAAACCTCAGGAATTGGTCAATCAGACACACAAATTACGGATCATTGCGATGTAAGTATGTACGTAATGACTCCAGAATATGGTGCAGCAACACAATTAGAAAAAATCGACATGTTGGATTTTGCAGATATTGTTGCATTAAACAAATTTGATAAAAAAGGTGCATTAGATGCTTTACGTGATGTAAAAAAACAATACCAAAGAAATCATCAGTATTTTGATAAAAAGCCAGATGAGATGCCAGTATATGGATCAATTGCTTCACAATTTAACGATCCTGGAACCAATAGGCTTTATAAAGCATTAATGGACACTATAGTGGAAAAAACTGGCGCGGATTTAAAAAGCAACTTCCCTGAAGTTGATGAGGACAGTGAAAAAATATATATAATTCCACCTGCTCGAATTCGTTATTTAAGCGAAATTGTCGAAGAGAATAAAAGATATAACGAAAATGCAAAAGCACAAGCCAAAATAGCACAAGAACTTTATGGTATTCATAAATCTATAGAAAGTTTACAAAACTCTACTATTGAAGACAAAGATCGTTTGATAAAGTCGCTACAAGAGCATTATGAAAATATAGCATTGAATATTGACCCTAAGAACTTAAAATTAATTGAGGAGTGGCCAGAAAAGAAGAAAAAATATCAAGATGAAATCTTTAGTTTTAAAGTAAGAGATAAAGAAATTAAAATCAAAACACATACTGAGAGCTTATCTCAATTGCAAATCCCTAAAATTGCAGTTCCTAAATATGAAGCATGGGGTGAAATTTTAGAATGGTCTTTAATGGAAAACTTCCCTGGTGAATTCCCGTATGCAGCTGGAATTTATCCTTTTAAAAGAGAAGGAGAAGACCCTACAAGAATGTTTGCTGGAGAAGGAGGTCCAGAGCGTACAAACAAACGCTTTCATTATGTAAGTAAGGGTTTGCCTGCGGCACGATTAAGTACTGCATTTGATTCGGTAACTCTTTATGGTCAAGACCCTGATTATAGACCTGATATATATGGTAAAATTGGCAATGCAGGAGTAAGTGTACCTACTCTTGATGATGCAAAAAAGCTATATTCTGGTTTTGATTTAGCAGATCCTACCACTTCTGTTTCCATGACAATTAACGGTCCAGCTCCAACAATAACCGCTTTCTTTATGAATGCTGCCATTGATCAACAATGTGAAAAGTACATAGTAGAAAATGGATTAGAAGAAGAAATCAATGCTAAAATTGATGCAATTTATAAGGAAAAAGGATTGCCGAGACCTTATTATAGCAGCAATGTTGGTATTGGAAAAAAAGCAGAAGGCAAGAATGGTCAATTACCTGAAGGAAATAATGGCTTAGGTTTAATGTTATTAGGTGTGACAGGTGATCAGGTTTTAGACAAAGAAACTTATGCTAGAATTAAAGAAGATACTTTAAAGAAGGTACGTGGAACAGTTCAGGCAGATATTCTAAAAGAGGATCAAGCACAAAATACTTGTATATACTCGACAGAGTTTTCTTTAAAAGTTATGGGAGATGTTCAGCAGTATTTTATTGATAATGGTGTTAGAAATTTTTATTCTGTTTCCATATCTGGTTATCATATTGCAGAAGCAGGTGCTAATCCTATTTCCCAGTTAGCCTTTACTTTATCTAATGGATTTACATTTGTTGAATATTATTTAAGTAGAGGTATGGATATTGATGCATTTGCACCCAATTTATCCTTCTTTTTTAGTAATGGTATTGATCCAGAATATAGCGTAATTGGAAGAGTGGCACGCCGAATTTGGGCTAAAGCAATGAAAAATAAATATGGTGGAAATACGCGTTCTCAAATGTTAAAATATCATATTCAAACTTCGGGACGCTCTTTACATGCTCAAGAAATTGATTTTAATGACATTCGCACTACCCTTCAAGCTTTGTATGCTATTTATGATAATTGTAATTCCTTACATACAAATGCCTACGATGAAGCTATTACAACGCCTACTGAAGAAAGTGTTCGTAGAGCAATGGCTATTCAATTAATTATTAATAAAGAATTAGGTTTGGCAAAAAATGAAAACCCTTTACAAGGTTCTTTTATTATTGAAGAGTTGACAGATTTAGTTGAAGAAGCAGTATATGCTGAATTTGATAGAATAACAGAAAGAGGAGGAGTTCTCGGTGCTATGGAAACGATGTACCAACGTAGCAAAATACAGGAAGAAAGCTTACATTATGAAACATTAAAACATACAGGAGAATTTCCAATTATCGGAGTGAATACTTTCTTATCTTCAGAAGGTTCCCCTACTATAATTCCAGGTGAGGTAATTCGTTCAACGCAAGAAGAAAAAGATTTCCAAATTGCAAATGTGCATAATTTATGGAAAAGTTCTGGGGAGAAAGGAAAAGAAATGTTGGAAAAACTGCGTAAAGTTGCAATGAATAATGGTAATATTTTTGAAGAATTAATGGAAACTGTTAAGTATTGTTCTTTAGGTCAAATCACCGAAGCTTTATTTGAAGTAGGTGGTCAATACCGAAGAAATATGTAAGCATTAAATCTTAGTGAAATAAAAGTCGGATAAGTCCGGCTTTTATTTTTATCAAAATAAAAATATGTTATCTAATATAGCTATAAAATTAAGTAAATCTGCTGAAACGGCAGTTAAAAAAGGACACCCCTGGGTTTTTGAAAATAGCATTATTAAAGGTCCAGAAGATAAAAAAGAAAATGGCTCTTTATGTATATTGTTTGATATAAAAACAAATAAACCCTATGCTTTTGGATTATGGGAGCAGGATGAAATCATACGTATCAAGATTATTCACAGAGCTAATTATCTAAAATTAGATACTAGTTTTTGGAAAAAACAATGTGAAATCGCAAAAGAAAAAAGAAGAGAGTTATTTGAAAATTATACAAATGCTTATCGCGCAATCCATGGGGAAAATGATAGTTTCCCTGGTCTTATTTTAGATGTATATGCACAAAATGGAGTTTTAAAGATATACAGTAAAATATGGAAAAATTATTTAGACAGCTTGCTTCCTTTACTGCAGGAGGTGTTTAACTTAAAACGCATAATTTTTCGTTTTAGTAGGAAACTACAAGATAGCAAGTATTATGATTATAATGAAGGTGATATAATTGGAAAGGATTTAAGCAAAAGCGAAGTAGTTTTTGAAGAATACAATGTTTTATTTTACTCTAATCTAATTGAGGGACATAAAACAGGATTTTTCCTAGATCAAAGACCTAATAGATATTGGGTACAACAACATGCTCAAAATAAAGATGTTTTAGATGTCTTTTCTTATGTGGGTGGTTTCGGCATACATGCTCTATATGCTGGTGCTAAATCTTTAACTTCAGTAGATATTAGTTCACATGCAATGGATATGGCGAAAAAACAAATAAGTTTAAATAAACTGGATAGTAGCAAATGGAATCCATTAACTGGAGATGCTATAAAAATATTAGAGGATTTAATACGACAGAATAAACAATTTGATATTATAATCCTTGATCCACCTTCATTTGCCAAGCAAGAATCGGAAAT
Organism: Chitinophagaceae bacterium; assembly: GCA_035302865.1. Lineage (GTDB taxonomy): Bacteria > Bacteroidota > Bacteroidia > Chitinophagales > Chitinophagaceae > DATGSF01. The sequence goes on along the minus strand of DATGSF010000250.1, from coordinate 20,286 downwards.
AAAAACAGCATTAAAACAATATGAACGTTTAGCAGAATTAGGTGCTAGCTTAACAAGAAAAAATGGTAGTTTACTTCTAGGTTCATGTTCTAGCAGAATAAGTTTAGAAGCTTTTAAAAATGCACATAAAAAGGTTTTACATCCTAATGCATGGGAAATTCATAAAATAGTACTTCATGATATTGATCATCCTATTTCTTTTCCTGAAGGAATTTATTTAAAAACAATTATATATCAAAAGAAATAAAAAAAGAGCTTGAATATTGCAAGCTCTTTTAAAATTTAATATATAATTCTTATTCTATCACACCACAAGCTATTCTGCCACCTGCATCACCAGTTGGTTGTGTTTTAAAGTCATCCTTTTTTTCATGGACTATAACTGATTTATTCATTATATTTTTTGTAACATCATCACAAGAAATACACCATTCATCAGTTTTAAAAGTCAAAGTTGCTTCTCCTCTATCATTAGCTTTCAAGTTTCCAATATCTCCTTTATGAAATCCATCATTATCATTCCATTTACCATGTTCATGATTTGTAGGGTTCCAATGACCTCCAGCAGATGATCCATCATCGGAAGAACAGTCACCATTTTCATGTAAATGAATAGCATGTTCTTGATTGGGTTGCAATCCAATCATATCCACCTCTAAATGCACTATGCCGTTTTTTTCCTTAAAAACAGCTTGACCGCTTGCATTAGAATTACTCTTTGATTCTAAATTTACAGTTATTATATGTTCAAAGCCTTCATCTGCGCTTTCAAATGCTCTTTCTGTTTTTGTTTCTACACTATCTACAAAATCTCTAGCAGATTCTTTTTGTTGCTCATTACAAGCAAATAAACAAATTGATGAGCCGATAGCAATGTAAGTTAATACTTTATTCATTTTTTAAATTATTTTGTTATAGTTCTATTTACATTTTTTAGTTACAATTGTTCATTTTTAAAAAATAATTTAATCTATTATATTTATTCTTTCCATTTTATATTACAACCCAAGCTATGCTTTTGATCATCTAAAGGTGCTTTATTTGCTAATAAATTCTCAATAGCTCTTATCAAATCTTCACCAGTATTAGGAATATTGTTACCTGGTGTTGATCCATCCATTCGGCCTCTATATACCAGTTCCAACTCTTTATCAAATAAATAAAAATCGGGAGTACATGCAGCTTGATATTTTTTTGCTATATCTTGACTTTCATCAAATAAATAAGGAAATTTCAAATTCCATTTTTTAGCAAATTGCAACATATTTTCTGGAGAATCTTCTGGGTAATTTTCAACATCATTTGCATTTATTGCTATAAATTGAACGCCCTTATCATTAAATTCTTCATAAATTGCAACCAGCTTTTCAATTATATGCACTACAAAAGGACAATGATTACACATAAAAATAATTAAAGTTCCTTTATCTCCTTTAATTTCATGTAAGGAATTATTTTTTTGTTCTTTAGGATTCCATAAAGAAAAATCATAAGCTTTGGTTCCCAAAGCTATCATATTAGAAGGTGTAACCGCCATATTAATTTTTATTTTTTTTAAGTACCAAGATACAAAAAACTTTTAACTTTCTAGCATACAAAATTTAACTATATATTTTGGAATAGAAAAAGCAGATGTTTAAATATAAAAAATGTATTATTTTAAACATCTGCTTTTTTATTTAGAAATGTAAATTTTAAAACTTATTTACTTTTATTATTGTATTTGAAACCCCATCTTCATATTTGATAAAGTAAGTTCCATTAGGTAAGTTTTGCGTTTCAATATTAATTTTATCAGTATCCATATTTTTTTCTAGAACTATCTTTCCTGAAATATCAATTATACTAATTTTCGCAATATCTACTTTCCCATTTTGTCTTGTTAAGATCAAAGTATTTTTAAAAGGATTAGGATAAGCTAAAAGCTTTAAATCATCCTTAATGTTTCTTGGTTTCAAGGAGATTACATTAGAATAATTAAAAGATTTTTCAATATCTACTTGTTTTAATCTATAATAAGTTTCCTTGTTAATAACTTTTTGATCTACAAATTCATATTTTAAAATAGATGCACTATTACCATCAACTGCTTGTGATTTCACAAAGCCAATTGTCTCAAAGTTTTTCCCGTCGATTGATTTTTGTAATTCAAATCCTTGGTTATCCACTTCTTTATAAGTTTCCCAATATAAATTTGCTTTATTATTATCCAAGAATCCACTTAATTCTGACATTTCTACTGGAAGAGGCACTGGAATAGTTTTTAATAAAAAATCTATAGTTGTACCATCATTTACATTAGCATCAGGCGAAAGTGTACTATTTAAAGTTCCACCAGAAATAGATCTAAAACGCAATCTATAAGTGCCAGGATTTACATTAGCAGGAATAGTAATTTGATCAGTTAGACTGCTAGAAGCACTATGCCCTAAGTAAATAACCTCATCTTCAGTAAAGTTCGCATCATTATTAAAGTCAGCCCAAACTTTTAATGTATGAGCACCTCCAATAAATTGATGATTGAAATTAAAACTATGACTTACTTTAACCTCTTCAGTAACCGGTTTTTCGTAGGTAAAATCACGGTATCGATGAATTCCAGTAGTTCCTGAATATTCAAAATTAACATTCAAACCTGTTGTAGCTAAGGCAGAAGTAAACTTATCATTATTTGTATTAGTAGGAGTTGTGTAATTTGAAACTACAACAGAATAATCTTCTGCTTGTCCATAATTATGTGATGCACAGGGCCCTGAAGGATAAACGTCCCAATTTTTAAATACGCGCATTCGAGTGACCCCCTCTAATGCATTTGCTGGAACAGAAATAGTACCCAACGTATGCTTACCATCATTACCATTTGAACTGGTAACTGATCCAATATCATATCGTTCTAATTCGTCAAAAACACCATTCTGATTCCAATCAATCCATACGGAAAAATAACAGGTAAAATTCCCGTCAGTATGTCCTTCTAATCTAATTTCATAACTACTTCCAGCTTGAACATAAGCATAAGTATCGAGAAAATTCTCCCATGCCCAAATAAATGGAGATGCATTGGAGGTTCTATGATCAATATTCGCAAACTTAACCAAAGTAATTGGTTCACCAACTTCATTTATTTGAACATTGCAATAAGTTTGTGCATTCAATGATGAAAATGATATTAAGGCAAAAGTAAAAATAATACTAATAACCTTTATTAAGTATAAGTTTTTCATGTAAATGGTTTTTTAAAAGTTTAGTTAATTTATATTCAATGCAAACATATGAACTTTACTCAAATTCACAAAACCTTTGCATTATTTTATTTTACTTAAAGAATAGAAAAAAAAACCTACTTGAAATACTTCAAGTAGGTTAAATTCTGTTAAAAAAAACTATAAATCACCTTAACAATGTCGACAAGAAACTATAACTCCATATTAACAGTCTTAAAAAAGATTTTACCATCTCTAGTTTGTCCTTTAATTTGCCATTGCAAAGCATGAAGTTTAATACTATAAGGTTTATTCTGTAAGTTAGAATTTTGACGTACCAAGCGCATCCATTCATTTGTCGCAGCTCTACTGTATCTTTTATTACGTAATTCTCTTTGAACTAAGTTTTGTTGCTGTTGCGCATTTAAAGTTTTAAATTGTAAAGGCTTTTCTACTTTTATAGGAAAAGAATAGATATCCATATTTTCATTTAATTCTTTAATCTCTACCCATTCAGATATATATTTACCAGCGGACTGTATTAATAATTCCTGATTCTTATTTTGTAAATAAAGTTCAGTTAAATAACGTTGACGCACTTCAACTTTTTCAACATCTTGGATATATAACGATTCTTCTAAAATATTTCCATTATTAATTTTATAACTAACGCCGTCTAATTTCTTTGGGTCTTGTTGCATGTATTCAATTGTCTCAATACCACTAAATAGTAAACTCAATTCAGAGAAATCAATAGAAAATCCATTAGGAATTTGCGGACGAAATTGTTTTTCAATAACAGGCACATCATTTGTTTTTTCCTCTTCTTTCTCTTCAGAAGGCAAGGTTTGCACTTCTTTATGTCGTATATCAACTATTACATTTTCCAGATATTGACTATCTTCCTCAAAAACAATCAAGGAGCTATCACCCATTATAATAGGCATTTTTTCAGCATTCTCGAGACTTGTTGTATTATTTTCACATGAAAACAAAAACATACTAACAAATATTATACAAAAAAAGGAAGTATTTCTCATAATTCTTATTGTAAACCTTTGGATTATTACAAAAATAATAGAATAATTAAAGAAACAAGGAAAATCCTAAGGGTATTTCAAATAAAATTCTGCAATTTTGTCAGTCATTTCTTATCTTTGTACCTCAGAAGTTTAAAAATATAATAATGGAAGCATTAACTCAAAAACATATAGACGAAAGTAAGCAAGGAGAATCTTACGCTCCTTTTGAAAACGACCCTAATATATATGAAAAGAAATTCTATATAGAAAGTTATGGATGCGCTATGAACTTTAATGATAGTGAAATTGTAGCTTCAATTTTAAACTCTGTTCGATTTGGAGCAACAAGAAATATCGAAGAAGCTGATTTAATTTTTATTAATACTTGTTCTATCCGTGAAAAAGCAGAACAAACAGTACGAAATCGTCTACAACATTTTAGAGGTCTTAAGAAAAACAAACCTCAAATGCTGATTGGCGTTTTAGGTTGCATGGCTGAAAGATTAAAAGCAAAATTATTAGAAGAGGAAAAACTTGTAGATATTGTAGTAGGTCCGGATGCTTACAGAAGCTTACCTGGTTTAATTGCAGAGGCTGAAGGAGGACAGAAAGCAGTAAATGTTTTATTAAGTAGAGAAGAAACTTATGCTGACATTTCTCCCATACGTTTAGATGTTAATGGAATTAGTTCTTTTGTAAGTATAATGCGTGGTTGTAACAATATGTGTACCTTCTGTGTAGTTCCATTTACTCGTGGGCGTGAAAGAAGTCGGGATGCTAAATCCATAGTTCGTGAGGCAAGAGAATTATTTGAGCAAGGCTATAAAGAGGTTACATTATTAGGGCAAAATGTAGATAGTTATTTTTATACTAATGCAGAAACTGGAGAAGAGGTAACTTTTGCACAATTATTAGAAATGGTTGCTTTAATCCATCCAGATTTACGTGTACGCTTTTCAACTTCTCACCCTAAGGATATCACCGACGATGTATTATTTACTATGAAGAAGTATGAAAACATTTGTAAACAAATCCACTTACCTATTCAATCTGGCTCCACTAGAGTTTTACAATTGATGAATAGAACTTACACCAGAGAATGGTATTTCAAGAAAATTGATAGAATTCGAGAAATAATGCCAGATTGCTCTATTACTAGTGATATAATTGCTGGTTTTTGTACAGAAACAGAGGAAGATCACCAAATGACTTTATCAGCAATGGAATACAGCAAGTACGATTTGTCCTATATGTATATCTATAGCGAAAGACCTGGAACTTTAGCAGCTAGAAGATACGAGGATGATGTGCCAGTAGATGTGAAACAAAGAAGGTTAGAAGAGATAATTTCCTTACAGAGAAGCTTATCTCAAAAATCTTTTGAAAACAGAATCGGCGAGACCTATAGGGTTTTGATTGAGGGTGATTCTAAAAAATCTTCAGAAGATTGGGCAGGAAGAACTACACATGGAAAAATGGTTGTGTTTCCTAAAGCAAATTCTAATTTAAATAAGGGTGATTATGCTATGGTAAAAATCACAGATGCAACATCAGGAACATTATTAGGTGAATTAGCATAATAAATTTCTATCACTCTTAAAATCTCCTATATTTTTATGAAATTACAAAGTATAAAAAACAAATTTGATATTATTGGGAACAATCCTGAATTAAATCATGCTTTAAAAATAGCAAGTCAAGTTGCAAATACAGATTTAAATGTGCTTATAAATGGAGAAAGCGGTGTAGGAAAAGAAGTTTTTTCACAAATAATTCATCATTTATCGCATAGAAAGCATAATTCTTTTATTGCAGTAAACTGTGGTGCTATTCCAGAAGGAACTATAGATTCTGAACTATTTGGGCATGAAAAAGGTGCTTTTACTAGTGCCACAGATCAAAGAAAAGGATATTTTGAAACTGTAAATGGTGGAACAATTTTCCTTGACGAGATTGGAGAATTACCTTTAGGTACTCAAGCGCGTCTATTGCGTGTCCTAGAAACAGGGGAATATATTCGTGTAGGTTCTTCTAAAGTTTTAAAAACTGATGTGCGTATTGTAGCTGCAACAAATAAGGATTTATTGGAATTAACAAAGAAAAATAAATTTAGAGAGGATTTATATTATAGATTAAATACCATTCCAATTATTGTACCTCCTTTGCGTGAAAGAAAAGAGGATATTCCTTTATTGTTTAAGAAATTCGCAGGAGATTTTGCAGAAAAATATAATGCAAATCCAATTCAATTAACTGGTGAGGCTGAAGAAGTACTTAAACAATATCCTTTTCCTGGAAATGTACGTGAATTAAAAAATATAACAGAGAAAATTTCTGTTTTAAGCACTTCTCCATTGATTAATGCTGATGAATTATTAGAATTTTTACCTAAAGAAGTACGTGATGCTAAGCGTTTACTTCCAGCAATTGGAAATAAAGACAGACATCTTATTTCTAGCTTTACAGAACATCATGATCAGTTTGGACATTCCACTGAACGTGAACTTCTTTATAAAATTCTATTTGATTTAAGAACAGACATGCATGAGTTAAAACAAATGATGTTGCAAGTTTTACAAAATGCAAATAGTTCTAATTTTTACAATTCAGATTTCCCAAAATCAACTTCTTATACTTCGGATGTAAATAAAGATTTTAGTCCTTTAGTTATTTCTGGTGCAAATCAAGAAGACGCAACTCATGAAGATATAGAAGAAATAGAAGAAGAGGAGTCTTTATCCCTAGTAGATAAAGAAAAGGAATTAATTGCTAAAGCATTAAAAAAACATAAAGGAAAAAGAAAAGATGCTGCCGAAGAACTTGGAATTTCAGAACGCACCTTATATAGGAAAATAAAAGAATACGATATAAAAGATTAATTTCTGATTCAAATAATAAAACTTATGAAGAACAGCGATGCCGTGATTTCTTTTTATGAAGAAAATTTATCTGCATTTGAAAAGAAGGAATCTACTTTAAACAAAAAAATAAAACAAATAATGGCATTGCGCTTAAGTTTCGCAGGTCTCTTAGTTTTTTTCTTTTTTTATGGTATTTCAATGAATGTTTCTTGGATGCTTTATTTAAGTGGTATTAGCCTCCTTGCATTCATATCTTTATTAATGTGGCAAAATAACTTGGAAAAAACTTTACAGTTTTATAAAGCACAAGTATACGTATATGAAGAAGAGTTAGCCTATTTAAAAAAAGGCATTTGGTCGAAAAATACTGGGGAGGAGTATATTAATCCTTCACATCCCTATACCTACGACTTGGATATTTTTGGTAAACATTCTTTATTTCAAAAAATCAATAGAACTAAAACTTATTTAGGTGAAAAAAGCTTAGTTGAAGATTTAGAAAATCCTGATTTAAATACTATAGCGGAAAAACAGGATATTATTAAAGAAATGGCTACTGACGTATCATTTTTACAAGATTTACAAGCTTATGCTTATCTCACTTTTGAAGAAAAAGAACAAATAAATTCTTTTTTTAAATGGTTACAAAATAAAGAAATTCAACTTCCAAGGTTTTGGGTTTTATATTCAAAAGTATCTTGGCTTCCATTTGTTCTTGTTTTAGCTTTGATATTTATAGCAAAACTGCCATTAACCAATCTATTAGTAACAATATTTGTTATCCACTTTTTAATAGCAGGTATATATAGAAAGAAAAATGCGCATCAAGAAAAAGGAATGGATAAAATGGCAATTCATTTATACCAATATGGTAATATCTTTAAAGCTATTGAAGAGAAAGAATGGCATTCAGAAGGATTAAAAAAACTACATAAAAAAATATTAGGAAATTATAAAAATGCTTCTACTAATTTATTTCAATTAGCACAAATTTTTAAAAGAATAGAAAATATAGAAAATATATTTGGAAATCTTATTCTTAATGGAGTATTTCTCTATCATATTAAAAGTTTAGATTTATTAAAGAAATGGCATCAAGAACAAAATGTAGAATTAAAAACACAAATGGAAACCTGGGGAAAATGGGAAGCTTTATTATCGCTAGCAATTTTTCATTATAATCATCCTCAGTATATTTTTCCTGAAATTTCAGAGGATCACTTTACATTTGAAAAGCTTGGTCATCCTTTAATGGAAATTAAAAAAATGGTTACAAATTCCATATCTTTTACAGAAAAACCATTTGTTATCCTAACTGGCTCAAATATGTCTGGAAAAAGTACATTTTTAAGAAGCATAGGAGTTAATAGTTTATTATTTAATATAGGAGCACCAGTTTTTGCTCAAAAAGCAATTTTAAGTCCCCTACCCTTATATGTTTCAATGCGACAAACAGACTCCCTTTCAGATAACGAATCTTATTTTTACGCAGAAATAAAAAGATTAAATGCTATCAAAGAAGCTTTAAAAACAGAAGCACACTTTATATTATTAGATGAGATCTTAAGAGGAACTAATTCAGATGATAAAACAGCTGGAGCAATAGGTTTATTAGAACAATTGACGCATTTTAAAGTAAAAGGAATAATAGCAACCCACGATTTAGAGGTCTGTAGTATGGAAAATCAATATAATAATTTTTATAAGAATTATTGTTTTGAATCGCAAATAAAAGATGGGGATTTATTATTTGATTATACTTTGCGTTCTGGTATTTGTAAAAACAGAAGTGCGACTTTCCTTATGAAGAAAATGGGGATATTGCCAGAGAATTAAATGGCATTATAATACGATATATTCAATAAATTCTTGAATTTATTGTAACTTTGTACCGATAAAAAAAAAGAACTAATTATATTATATGTTTCAAAATTTAACTGATCGTCTAGAAGGAGCCTTTAAGACCCTAAAAGGTCAAGGAAGAATTACAGAGATTAATATTGCTACTACACTCAAAGAAATACGTAGAGCTTTAACTGATGCGGATGTGAACTATAAAATTGCCAAAGGCTTTACAGATAGAGTGAAAGATAAAGCTTTAGGAGAAAAAGTAATTCAATCTGTTTCACCAGGACAACAAATGGTTAAAATCGTACAAGATGAATTAACCGAATTAATGGGAGGAACAGCAGCAGATATTGATTTGTCGGGTAATCCAACTGTAATTTTAATAGCTGGTTTACAAGGTTCAGGTAAAACTACTTTTTCTGGGAAATTAGCGAAATATCTCACAGATAAAAAGAAGAAAAAGCCCTTGTTAGTAGCTGCAGACGTTTATAGACCAGCTGCTATTAATCAAATTCAAGTACTAGGTGAGCAAATTAATGTTCCCGTATATGCAGAAATAGAAAATAAGAACCCAGTAGAAATTGCAAAAAATGCAATACAAGAAGCAAAATCAAATGGTCAAAATGTAGTCATCATCGATACGGCAGGTCGTCTAGCAGTTGATGAGGAGATGATGATAGAAGTAGGAAATATTAAAGAGGCAGTTAATCCAAATGAAATTTTATTTGTTGTGGATTCAATGACTGGTCAGGATGCTGTTAACACTGCAAAAGCCTTTAATGATCGATTAGATTTTACTGGTGTAATCCTTACTAAATTAGATGGTGATACTAGAGGTGGAGCTGCTTTATCTATTCAATATACCGTTGATAAACCCATTAAGTTTGTTAGTATGGGTGAAAAGCTAGATACACTAGATGTATTCCATCCAGAAAGAATGGCACAACGTATTTTAGGTATGGGAGATATTGTGTCTCTAGTGGAACGTGCACAACACCAAATCGATGAAGAAGAAGCTAAAAGAATAGAAAAGAAAATCCGTGCTAACAAATTTGATTTTGATGATTTTAAAACTCAATTAAATCAAATAAAGAAGATGGGGAATATAAAGGATTTATTGGCAATGATTCCTGGAGTTGGTAAAGCGATTCGTGATGTAGATATTAGTGATGATGCCTTTGCAGGTATTGAAGCTATGATTGACTCTATGACCCCTGCAGAAAGAGCGAATCCTGAAATTATTGATACTAGTAGAAAAAGAAGAATTGCAAAAGGTGCTGGTAAAGATATAGCTGAAATGAACGCTTTTATGAAGCAATTTGAAAGTATGCGAGCAATGATGCGACAATTTAATAAATTCAAAGGAAAAGGTGGCGGTGGTTTACCAGGTATGAATTTGCCAGGAATGGACATGTTTGGAAAAAGATAATCAATACAATTAAAGTATTTTTATAATAAAATCCGAGTTGAAAATAAACCAACTCGGATTTTTTAGTTTATATATAAATAAATGCACAGGAATATTAAATTAAGATATGAATACTATAAAGCAAATTCCACTTGATTTTTTTATATGTATTTATACATTCAGATGAAATTAATATACAAGTCTCTATGTACATTAAGAATTCTATAAAATCATTTAATCAATTCTACAAATAAAGAAAACTCCATTTCAAATTTTAAATCTTATACATACAATCCATTGTATTTGTATAACATATCAATAAGATCTCCTTATCTATAAGTTCATTGTCAATTATATATCTTGTATTTACTTTTTCCCGCCTAACATATCCTTAAGACCACCAAGTAAACCATCTCCTGATTTTTTACCAGAATTACCTCCTCCTAATACACCTCCTAAAATATCACCTAAGACTTTTCCACTTCTTTGTTGCCCACCACCAAGCATTCCACCTAATAAGTCACCAAGACCACCTCCAGTACTCACGTTATTATTTTTACTTTGTTTTCCCAAAAAACCCATAATTATTGGAGCTAATAAAGGTAATATTTTTTGAACAGATGCTAGAGAAACACCAGAATCCTTACTTATAGCAGTTTGTATTTCATTTCTTTTATCTCCCATTATATGCCCTAAAATAGCATTACCGTCTTTACTGGCATCTCCCTGTAAGAACCCTACAATATTATCCAATACACTACCATCATGTTCTTTTAAAGCCCCAATTAATCCCATTGCACCTTGTGGATTAGAGGCATTATTTTTTAATAAACCCAATAAAGCTGGTCCAGCTGATTGTATTACAGAAGAAGTTTCATGTGTATTTATTCCAGTTTGCGCACTAATTCCTTCAATAATATTTTTTCCTTCAGTACCATTTAAAAATTGTACAATATCCATATTAAACTTTTAAATTATAAATTCAAAGGTACAAAATTTCATTATAAAATTTCATTTAATAGAAAAAAAGCAGCTACAAAAATGTAACTGCTTAAACATTATTTAAAGATAAGTCTATTTTACATGTTATCAATAATTCTATTTAATGTAACAGACGGACGCATTGCAGCATAAGTCTTTTCAGTATCTGGTTTATAATAACCCTCGATATCCTGAGGCTTATTTTGTGCTCCAATTAGTTCTTCATTTATTTTATCTTCATTTTCATTTAATTCTTTAGCAATAGATGCAAAAGTTTTTGCTAATTCTTGATCTTCATCTTGTTCTGCTAAAGCATTTGCCCAGTATTTTGCTAAATAAAAATGTGATCCTCTATTATCAATAGTTCCTAACTTTCTACCTGGAGATTTATCTTCATCTAAAAATCTTCCATTTGCAATATCAAGGGCATTCGCTAAAACACCTGCAGTTGGATTATTTTGTGTACGAGATAAGTGCTCTAAAGAAGCTTGCAAAGCTAAAAACTCTCCTAAGGAATCCCAGCGTAAATAACCTTCTTCTGTAAATTGTTGTACATGCTTAGGTGCAGAACCTCCAGCTCCAGTTTCAAACAATCCTCCGCCTTTCATTAAAGGTACTATAGAAAGCATTTTAGCAGAAGTTCCTAATTCCAAAATTGGGAACAAATCTGTTAAGTAATCTCTTAAAACATTTCCAGTTACAGAAATCGTATCTTCACCTTTACGAATACGTTCCAAGGTAAAAGCACAAGCATCCAATGGAGACAAGATACGAATATCTAACCCTTCGGTGTCATGTTCTGGCAAGTATTTATTTACTTTTTTAATAATCTCTCTATCATGAGCACGATTTTCATCTAACCAGAAAACAGCAGGAGTTTTTGATAATCTAGCTCTTGTCACGGCTAATTTCACCCAATCCTTAATTGGTTCATCTTTTGTTTGACACATACGGAAAATATCTCCTTTCTCAACTTCTTGCTCCATGTACACTTCTCCTTTAGCATTTACTACACGAATTTTACCTGCAGCTTTTGCTTGAAAAGTTTTATCATGCGACCCATACTCTTCCGCTTTTTGAGCCATCAATCCCACATTCGGAACCGAACCCATAGTGGTTGGATCAAATGCTCCATTCTTCTTGCAATCCTCTATAGTTGCAGTATAAATCTTTGCATAACTTCTGTCGGGAATTATGGCAAAAGTATCTTGCAACTCTCCTTCTTTATTCCACATCTGCCCTGAACTTTTAATCATTGCTGGCATGGAAGCATCAACAATAACATCAGAAGGAACATGCAAATTGGTAATTCCTTTATCTGAATTTACCATTGCAATATCTGGACCGTTTTCCATAACAACTTGAACAGCAGAGATTATTTCTTCTTCTAAAGCATGGCCTTTAATTTTTGCAAATAGCTCTCCCAAACCGTTATTAGGAGAAATACCTAATTCTTCAAATACGCTTGCATATTTAGTATAAACATCCTTAAAAAACACAGATGTAATAGCACCAAAAATAATAGGATCAGAAACCTTCATCATGGTAGCTTTCAAATGCGCAGAAAATAAAACATTTTCTTTTTTAGCTTCTTCTTTCACTTCTTCTACGAAACGTTTTAAAGCTGACATGCTCATCATTGAAGAATCAATAATTTCACCAGCTTTTAAAGGAGCAATTCCTTTTAACTCTTCCACTTGACCATCCTCTGAGACAAATTCTATTTTATACGATCCATCCTGATCTAATGTAAGCGATTTTTCTGTACCATAGAAGTCTCCATCTTCCATATGCACAACTTTGGATTTAGAATCTGCTGACCATACACCCATTCTATGCGGATGTTTTTTAACGTAATTCTTAACTGCTCTTGGAGCTCGACGATCTGAATTTCCTTCACGTAAAACTGGATTAACTGCAGATCCAAGCACTACAGCATAACGTTTTTTAATCTCCTCCTCTTCTTCATTTTTGGGTTCTGATGGATAATCAGGAACATTGTAACCCTTTGCTTGTAATTCTGCAATTGTAGCATTTAATTGAGGAATGGAAGCTGAGATATTAGGTAACTTAATAATATTCGTATCAGGTTCTTGTGTTAATTTTCCTAGTTCGGTTAAAGCATCAGAAACCTTTTGATCTTCTTTCAAGGATTCAGGAAAGTTGGCTAAAACTCTTCCAGCTAAGGAAATATCTGCTATTTCAATATCAATATTTGCATGCTTTGTAAAGGCCTTAACTATAGGCAAAAATGAATGTGTGGCTAACATAGGAGCCTCATCCGTTAAAGTGTAATAAATTTTTGAATGTGACATTTCTGTGCTTTTATAGAAATTTATAGTAATATCTTATTCTTATGAAAAGATTTTTTCGCCACAAATTTAAGCAATTTTTATTAATTTTTGTACTATAGAATAGTCAAATATACATTTTATTAAAATTCAATGCTTTTTGTTATAAAAAATAGGAACTTTGTTTGTTTCCATCATTCTATTTATAAATTTTTATCTTAGCATTTATAAAATACTTCTATGAGACATCAAGTAAAAATCTTATTAGCTGAGGATGATGACAGATTGGCTTTACTCATACAAAAAGGATTTGCACAAAAAGGATATCCTATTGATAGAACTAAAAACGGATTAATTGCGCAGGAATTATTGAAAGAAAATCATTATGATTTTTTGATTACTGATATTTTAATGCCTCATATGGATGGAATTGAATTAGTGCAATGGTTGCGAAAAGAAAATCAAGACCTACCTATAATAATGCTCACTGCTTTAGAAGAAACTGATGAAAAATTAAAAGGCTTTGATGCTGGTGCTGATGATTATTTAGTAAAACCTTTTGCAATGAAAGAATTAATAGCAAGAGTTGAAGTTCTTTTAAAAAGAGTATCTCAAAATAATAAAACCACTTCAGTTTTATAATATGCTGATTTAGAATTGGATAGTAAAAGAAAATCTCTTATGAGAGCCAATAAAATTATTGAATTAACAGCAAAAGAATTTGAGCTATTGCAATACTTTATGAAAAATCCGGAAGTTGTTTTAAGTAAAAAAGAAATTGCAAAAGCAGTTTGGAATACAGATTTTGATACGGGAACAAATTATATAGATGTATATATTTACTATTTGAGACAAAAAATAGATAAACCATTTCCTACTAAATTAATCCATACTAGAACTGGATTAGGTTTTATTTTAGAACAAAAAAAATGACTTTAAAAAACAAACTAATAATCTTATTTTCTTTTCTAGCGATTCTTACTTTATCAAGTTTTGCTGTTATTTCCTATTGGAACAGTGCAAAGAATAGAGAGAAGGAGTTTTTTGAGGTTTTAGAGAAAGAAGCAAAAACAAAGGCAGATTTATTTTTTAAAGAAAAAGTAAATCCAAACACGCTCAGTGCAATTTACAAAAGCAATCGAGCGACAATTCATGAAGTAGAAGTTGCAATTTATAAGGCTCCATTTGAATTAATTTATCATGATGCAGTTGAAATAGATTTTGTAAAGGAAACTCCTGAAATGTTGGAACAAGCATTAAAATATGGTATGCATCATTTTTATCAAGATGATTGGCAAGTTATTGCTATTCCTTATTCTTTCGAAAATACAACTTATATAATAACCGCTGCTGCATTTGATGGTTTTGGTTATGCACATTTAGAAAATCAAAAAAGAACGAGCCTATGGCTGATTTTTGGTCTTTCCGGCCTTGTATTTATTATTACAAGTATTTTCGCTATTTATTCTTTACGGCCTTTAAAAAATATGACAATTGCTATTGATAAAATTCAAGTCAGCGATTTGAATAAATGAATTCCTATTAAAAAATATGAAGATGAAATTGCAAAATTAGGTAGAATATTTAATAATCTTTTAAATCGCTTACAGAGTTCTTTCCAAGCACAAAAAGATGTTGTTGCACATATTTCACATGAATTTAGAACTCCCCTAGCAGCTTTGTTAATGGAAATAGAAATAGCAGAGGAACAATTCAAAGATAAAGATATTCAAATGGTATTATCTTCAATAAAATCTGATGCTTTAAAAATAAAAACTTTGTTTGAATCACTAATAGATCTTGCAAAAGCACAATATGATTTATCGCAAATCAACTTTTCCCCTTTTAGAATTGATGAGTTATTAGGAGCAAGCAAAGAAAAAATAGAAAATGCATATAAGGATGCACAAATAAATATACATTATGCAAAACTTCCTCAAGATGCAACAACTTATACTTATAAGGGAAATTCTCATTTAATGCAACAAGCATTTTTAAATCTTATAGAAAATGCTTATAAATACTCACAAGATAAAACTTGCACTATTTCAATAAATAAAAGTTCAGATAATACTATTATGCTCTCCTTTCAAGATTGTGGAAGAGGAATTGCTAAAGAAGAACAGGATAAAATATTCCAAGCTTTTTACCAAAATAAAGAATGTACTGAAAATAAAGGGCACGGAATAGGTTTAGCTTTAACAAAGCAAATTATACATTTACATAAAGGTGAAATAAAAGAAGATTCCACTTTAGGAAAGGGAAGTACATTTACAATTATTTTACCTGAAGGCAAAGAAGAATTCTAAGTATAAAATGAGGATTTATAATTAAATTTAAATAAAAAAGGAAGCAGCAGTTACAAGGAACTTTGTAGCTTCCTTTTTTATCATCTTTATTTTCAATCACTTCATCTTATTCATGCAAATGGAGAAAAAGCTTTAATTTCCAAACTTTCCTTTTAATGCCATTAAAGCATCCTGCATACTATTTTTCCCTTCAGTAGTTTTTCGCCTATCTGTCTTTTTTCTATTCTGCGTAGTTTTATTATAGTTTTCTTGTGCTTGTTTAATCGATAAAGAAATTCTACTTCTCGCAATATCCACTTCCAATACAATAACCTCCACTTTATCATTTAATTTTAACACCTCTGAAGGATCTTCAATAAATCGATTTGCAATTTCTGAAATATGTACTAAACCATCCTGCTTAACTCCAATATCTACAAAAGCTCCAAAGCGAGTTAAATTTGTTACAATTCCTGGTAATTTCATTCCTACTTGCACTTCTTCTATTGAATATATATTTGCAAATTCAAAGGAATCTAAAGGCCCACGAGGATCAAGACCTGGCTTTTCTAATTCTTTTAAAATATCTTCTAAAGTATATAAGCCAATTTCTTCATTGATATAATTTCTCACTGGAATTTTTGCAATTTTCTCCTTATTTCCTAATATTTCTGGTAGTTGTAATCCCAAATCTCCCAGCATTTTTTCAACAATAGCATATGTTTCTGGATGTACTCCACTTGCATCTAAAGCATTATCACCATCCATAATTCTTAAAAATCCTGCACATTGCTCATAAGCTTTAGGGCCTAAACCTTTTACTTTTAATAATTCTTTCCTATTTTTAAAAGAACCATTTTCTGTTCTGTATTTTACAATATTATCGGCAACACTTGGACCAATACCGCTCACATATTGCAATAAATATTTTCCAGCAGTGTTTAAGTTTACTCCAACAGCATTTACACAACTTTCAACAACTAGATCTAGTTTATCTTTTAATTTCACTTGATTTACATCATGCTGATACTGCCCCACTCCAATACTTTTCGGATCAATTTTAACAAGCTCCGCTAATGGATCCATCAATCTTCTACCAATACTAATTGCACCACGGACTGTAATATCTTGACTTGGAAATTCTTCTCTTCCTATTTCAGATCCTGAGTAAATTGAAGCTCCATCTTCATTTACTAAAAATACAGGAATATTTAAATTTAGTTGTTTAATAAAAGCTTCTGTCTCTCTTCCAGCCGTTCCATCTCCTATTGCAACAGCTTCAAGTTGATATTTTTGAATAAATCCACGTACTTTCTCTTCCGCTTCTAATAATTTATGATTTTTTTCGTGTACATAAATTAAAGTATCCTCTAAAAAACTCCCATGCTTATCTAAAGCAACAACTTTACAACCTGTTCTATAACCCGGATCTATAGCTAGTAAGGATTTCCCTCCCAAAGGTGAGGAAAGTAATAATTGTCTTAAATTCTCTGAAAACACTTCAATTGCCTCATCATCTGCTTCTGTTTTCAACTGCGCTCTAATTTCATTTTCCAAACTTGGTTGCAACATTCTTTTGTAGGCATCTTTAGCAGCTTTTTCTAAAAATTCCGATGCTTTGTTTTGTTTTTGAATATATTGCTTTTTAATTATTTCAACTGCAGCTTCTTCATCCGGATGTATACTCATTTTTAAAACTCCTTCCATAAAGCCACGTAAAATAGCTAAAATCCTATGAGAAGGAATGCTTTTTACAGATTCAGAATACTCAAAGTAATCTTTATATTTCGCTCCTTTTTCTTTTTCTGCTTCAACTACTTCACTAATAACTTCGGCCTGGTTTTCAAATAACTTTCTTAAGGCTGCACGTATTTCTGCATTTTCGTTCATCTGCTCTGCAATAATATAACGTGCTCCTAATAAAGCAGCTGTAATATCTTCAATTTCACCTTGGACAAAGTCTTTAGCTTTTTCTTCTAAATCTTCTTCAGGTTCTTCCATAATCCATAACGCCAAAGGTTCTAATCCTGCTTCTCTAGCTTTTTGAGCTCTTGTGCGACGTTTGGGTTTAAACGGCAAATAAATATCTTCTAATTCTTGTAAAGTCTTAGCAGATTCTAATGATTTTTCAATCTCTTCTGTCCATTTTTCTTGTTCCTTTATAGTTTTAGAAATAAATTCTTTTCTTTCTGCAAATTCTTTTTCAAATTTAAATCTTTCTTGAATATTCTGAATTTGCACCTCATCCATTGCTCCGGTTAAATCCTTACGATAACGTGCAATAAAAGGAATAGTAGCTCCTTCTTCTAATAATTCTAATACTGCTTTTACTCCTTTTTCAGGTAAGTGCAACTGATTTGCAATAAGAGAATAAAAATTATTTGTCATTCTTATGTTTTTAAAATTTGCGAATATACATTTTGTAAGTTAGTAAGAGAGTAAAATTACTCAATTTATTGTCCATCCTATTTTCTAATAATTTCTAAAGATCCATTTTTTGTAATTTTAATTATCTTGGATGCTTGTCCGGTTCCATCAAAGGAATGAGGTAAAACTATATCCACAGAATTTTTAATAATCTCATCAACTTCTTCTATATTTTTAGGACTTTTATTCCCAGAAATATTTGCCGAAGTAGAAATTAAAGGAAAACCCAATTCTTCAATAAATTCTTGTAGTTTTTTATTTTGCGTCCAGCGAATAGCAATACTACGATGATGTCCTGATATAGCATCAGGAAGATTTTTAAATGTCGAGAATATAAAAGTAGTGGGACGTTCTACATGTTGCATCTTTTCGATTATTTCTTTAGTAACCGGACCAACAATAAACTCTAACATCTTTAAATTTGCTACTAAAACTATATAGCTTTTATCCTTAGGTCTTTGTTTAATAGTAGAAATTTTTTCAATCCCAACTAAAGAGCGAGCATCACAACCTAAACCTAATACTGTATCAGTATTATATAATATTGTAGCACCTTCTTCCAAGCTTTTTTTAAATTCAAATATTTCCATCATTACAAAAGCCAAAGATAAAATTTAAATTTTGGAATTACGTAAAGCTGAATAAAAAAGAAGCCTTTTAAACTTACGGATTTTTCAATAACTTGTCTTGAAAAACAAAATTTTAGAGTAACTTTGGAGCGATTATACAGAATAATAGAATATGCTTATTTCATATAAATGGCTCAGTCAATATATGCCAGAAAAAATTGACATAGATACACTAAGTAATATTTTAACAGATATTGGTTTAGAAGTAGAAGGACTTCAAGCAATAGAACAAATTCCCGGGAGTATGGAAGGTTTTAAAATTGGAGAAGTGCTTACTTGTGAACAACATCCCAATGCAGATCGATTAAAAGTTACAACAGTTAATATCGGTGAAGAAGATCCTGTACAAATTGTTTGTGGTGCTCCCAATGTTGCAAGTGGTCAAAAAGTTGTTGTAGCAACAGTTGGTAGTAAAATCTATGCAGAAGGACATGAGCCTTTTACTATTAAAAAAGCAAAATTAAGAGGAGAAGCAAGTCATGGTATGATTTGTTCAGGTAAAGAAATTAATTGGAATGATGATGACAGTGGAATTTTGGTTCTCCCTGAAGATGCAGAAGTAGGAAAAACAGCTGCGGCCTATTTTCAATTAGAAGAAGCTGATATACAAATAGAAATTGGTTTAACTCCAAATAGAAGTGATGCTTTTAGCCATATTGGCGTTGCAAAGGATGTTGTGGCATATTGGAAGTATCATAAAGATGATAACTGGGAAATACAATGGCCTGAAAGTAAAAGTTTGGATACCTTATCTGGAGAAAACTCTCTAGAAATTATAATAGAAAATACGGAAAAGTGTCCCTACTACTCTGGTGTCGTATTAAAGGATATTGAAATTAAGGAATCTCCTAAATGGATGCAAAATGCACTAAAAGCTATTGGCTTAAATCCAATTAATAATGTAGTGGATATTACGAATTATGTTTTACATGAAATGGGACATCCTTTACATGCTTTTGATTTGAACGCATTTAAAACGGAGAAAATAGTAATAAAAGAGGCTGTTGAAAAAGAAAAGTTTACTACCCTGGATAATAGTAAAATTGAATTGCATGCAGAAGATCTTATGATTACAAATGGCAATGAAAATTTAGCCATAGCAGGGGTTTATGGAGGTTTGAATTCTGGTGTAAAAGAAGATACAAAGAGTATCTTTTTAGAAAGTGCTTACTTTCAAGCGGAATCTATCAGAAAAACTTCTATGCGCCATCAATTAAGAACGGATGCTGCTGTTCATTTTGAAAAAGGAATCCCATTTGCACAAATAGATAAGGCTTTAGCAAGAGCTATATATTTACTTGAAAAGTATGCTAATGCAAAAATAGCTA
>DATGSF010000249.1:0-2006 GCA_035302865.1 Chitinophagaceae bacterium | reverse complement strand
TCAATGATTGCCCCCTGGTTCGGAAGAGAAGCCTTGACATGGGTAGTAGACATGTCTTCTGTTGGAGTAACAATTGCATACTTCTATACATGTTATACAGCATTTATCATGTTTAGCTGGAATGCTTCTAGACCTGATAGCAAAAAAGCTGTTGCACCTGTAAAAAAATTCTTTGCAGGATTAGGTATGCTTTCAGGTGTTGTATTTCTCGGTTTATTGTTAATCCCGGGATCACCTGCTTTCCTAGTATTTGAATCCAGAATAGCGTTGATTGCATGGATATTGCTAGGCCTTATCTTTTATTTAGTTAAACGGAAAGACTTGAATGCTATTCCGAAAGAAGAGTTGAATTATTTAATACTTGGTCGAAAAAAGTTAGCCTTTAATAGAGACAAATAATAAATATCAAAAAAAGCTTGCAGATAAACATAAACTGCAAGCTTTTTTATTGGGTATTTCCAGATTTTTAAAAATTCATATATCAGAGTTTTTCTTTTTTATTATTTAGGTTCTTGAACATCAAATATTACAATTTGTAATATTTTAAAGAAAAATTACCTCTATTAAAATCATATTACATTTAAAATACAACTGTACTATTTCATTGTGAATGAGGGAATAGAATATAATAGAAATATTATAGTAGGGGATGATCTAAGTGCAGGTCGGATTTATGAGAGGACAAAGCAAGCCCAATCAATTTGTAAAATTATTAGCAAAAACAACAAAGCATCATGGTATTGAATTAGTATATTTTAATCCAAAAGATGTTGATATGAAGCAAAAGAAAATTAGCGGAAGAGTGCTTGTAGATAATAAATGGGAAAATAAAGAAGTTAATATTCCTTTATTTATAGATCTAACAGAATTTAGCTTTAAGCACAAGAAGTTAATTAAGTTCTTAAGAGAAAATAGTCATTTTACTGCCGATAAGCTGGATAGCAAAAGTATAGATTCGATGAAAAAAATTAAAGAAGATGGGGAATTTGCTGATTTACTAATCCCTTCCATTGAACACTCTGATCTTAAAGGTTTTTTTCACTTTATAAATAAGCATCATCAAATAATAATGAAACCTACAAATGGACGTCGGGGCGATGACATTTACAAGCTAAGCAAGAAAGGGAGGAAATACGTATTAAGTCATGGTGCTATCAGTACTGATAACATATCACTTTCCAAGCGCCAGTTAAAAAATTTTATAAGTAAAAAATCCAGAGAAAGTAAATTTATTTATCAAAAATATATTGAATCGAAAACACAATTTGGAGATCCTTTTGACTGCCGTATTCGATTAGAAAAGAACGGAAAAGGAAAATGGGAAGTAGTTATTAACTTAATAAGAATAGGTTCAGGACAAAAAGTAGTGTCTAATGTTGCAAAATCGGGCAGTGTTAGTAAAATAAATAAATTTTTAAAAGCTAATTACGGAGAAAAATGGAAAACAATAAAATCCGATATTATAAATGTTGGTAAAACCCTTCCTTATAAATTAGAAGAGATTTTCAATATTGAAGTTGGCTCATTAGGTATTGATATTGGGGTAGATAAACATGGTAAACTTTACTTATTTGAAGCGAATACTTCTCCTGGATATGGATTTGGAGAAGGTCCAATTGCAGAAGTAAGATGTGATTATTATAAGTGCATGCTAGATAAATACGCAAATTCAAATGGTTAATTTCTCCTTATTAAAAGATATATGAATCAAAGCTTGTAGAGAAAAATACAACTCTCTACAAGTTTTTTTACGTGACAAAAACAACCCCCAAATCCCTTACAAAAATCAAACACTAACTTAACACTTCCTAAACATTCCATTGTTACACTCAAACTGAAAAGCATATTTATCCCTTAGGAGGAATTCGATGAAGAAATGGATAGGCATTGGCATGATTTTATTTACACTTATCCTCATGCTTGCAGCGTGTAATGAAGAAGATGAAGGGGCAGAGGTTGCCTCAAGTACGGCAGAAGCAGAGGAAAATACGGATGATGCGGAAACG
>DATGSF010000248.1:0-14076 GCA_035302865.1 Chitinophagaceae bacterium | reverse complement strand
ATTGGAGGGGGGGTTACAACAGATTTAACAGGATTTACTGCTTCAATATACAAAAGAGGGATAAGATTTGCTTTGATTCCAACAACAATTTTAGCAATGGTTGACGCTTCAATTGGCGGAAAAAATGGAATTAATACCATTTATGCAAAAAACATGGTGGGGACTATTGCTTTCCCTGAATATATAGCTTGGGATTTTCGATTTTTGAAAACTTTGCAAAAAAAGGAATGGAAAAATGGCTTTGCTGAGATTATAAAACATGGCTTTTTGTTTTCTGAATCATTAATAGATACACTGATTCAAAAAGATATATTTTATTATGAAGATAATTTAATTGATTTGCAGAATATTATTTTGCAAGCGGCAAAATTAAAACAAAATATAGTAGAAATTGATCCTTTCGAGCAAGATTTACGTAAAAAATTAAACTTTGGACACACTTTAGGTCATGCTTTTGAAAAATACGAAAATATTGATCATGGACATGCAGTAATTAAGGGGATGTATTGGGAGTTGAAATTTCAAGAAAAAAATTCCTTAATTACGAATGAAAGCTCAAAAATTCTTGTAGTTTATCAGAAATTACACGAAAAATATTATCCAATCGATTTGGATTTTGTAGGAGAAGATGCTTTAATTGCATATTTGAAATTAGATAAAAAAAGAAATAAAGATAATATTACATTGACTACTATTTTAGAACCTGGAAATAGTAAAATGGAAAATATCTCAATAAATAAGTTAATTGATTTTATTTATGAAAATGCTAATAGAACCTAGTATTTTTTCTGGAGAAATATGTGCACCTCTATCAAAAAGCTCAGGACAAAGATACTTATTGATGTGCCTATCTCAAGAGAGAGTTCAAATCGAAGACCTGGGCGATGATGCAGATACCCAGGCTGTTTTAGCTGTATTAAAACAACTTCCTTTGGAAATTGAGGAAAAAGAAGGGAAAGTTACTATTTCATCAAAATGGGTGGTGAATAAAGAAAATATTGGAACATGGAAAGATGAAATTAAAATGGAGGTCGGGGAAAGTGGTTTTGCATTGAGAAGTTTAGTATTTCTATTACCACTCTACAGTAAAAGAGTTGAAATTCGATTGCAAAAGAGTTTGAAAAATCGAGATTTTTCTGAAATGCAACAATTGTTAGCTTTACTTGATTTACAATATGAAAGAAAAGAAGATATTATAATTATATCAGGAGAATTGTCATGGAAGAAGGTTTTTGAAATAGAAACAATTCCAGATGTGAGTAGTTCTCAATATGTTTCTGGACTTTTGATTTTGATTGCTCATTTGTCGCAATGGGGTGTTATAGATATTAATAATTTAGTATTGAATTTTAATTCCATTCCTAGCATGCCATACGTTATGCAAACTATGGAACATTTAAAGAATACAGAATTAGCATTTATAGAACTGAGAGGAAAAACTTTTTCTTTTAAGAACGGAATTCAAAAACTAGAGAAAAAAGTTAAAATTGAAAGAGATTGGAGTGGAGCGTCCTTTTTATTTGCTGCAGCAGTAAAAACAAATTCAGAAGTAGTTATTCGTAATTTGGATTTGTTTTCCAAACAAGCCGATAAAAAAATATTAGAGGTTTTACAAAATATAGGTTTGCATTTATCTATAGAACTTGAGAAAATTACTATTCGGAAAACAGAGAAAAGAAGTGCTTTTCATGTTGATTTAACAGATGCTCCAGATTTATTTCCGGCTTTGGCTGTTATAGCAAGTACCTGTAAAGGACGCTCTGTTTTGGAAGGGGTGCATAGATTGAAAAATAAAGAAAGTGATAGAGCCTTTGCAATTGTTGAATCATTTAATAAGTTAGGAATTAGTGTAGATATTCAGGATGATTTAATGTTAATAATAGGAGGAGAAAGTAAAGGAGGTCTTGTTGAATCATATGGAGATCATAGAATGGCCATGGCTTTGAGTATTCTCGCTGCTCATGGAATAAAACAGATAGAACTTGATAGTTCTGAGGTTATTAGAAAATCGTATCCTGATTTTTTTATTCATATGCAGAGCTTAGGAATGCAGTATTCTGAAGTCAAGGAATGAATTATTTGATAATATTTAAGGATATTTAGCAAAATTCTTTTTTGTATACTCAATTTTCTTATTTTTGTGTTTATTAAATTTTTAAAAATGCGTTTTAAACAAGTAAATAATATTGTAGGTTGGTTAATTTTTGCAATTGCAAGTTTTGTTTATTTAAGCACAATTGAATCTACAGCAAGTTTATGGGATTGTGGAGAATTTATTTCAACTGCCTATAAATTAGGAGTTGCTCACTCTCCAGGAGCCCCCTTATTTATGATGATGGGAAGGGTGTTTAGTTTATTTGCTGCTAGTCCTGAACATGTAGCTTTATTAATAAATGCCATGAGTGGATTAATGAGTGCTTTTACCATTCTATTCCTTTTTTGGACTATAACGCATTTAGCTAAGAAAATTGTCATAAAGCAATTTGGAATACTTGAAACAGAGATTGATTCTTCTTATTTGTTAGGAATAATGGGTGCTGGAATTGTGGGTTCTTTAGCTTATACATTTTCAGATACTTTTTGGTTTTCAGCTGTTGAAGCAGAGGTGTATGCAGCATCTTCTATGTTTACTGCTTTAGTATTTTGGGCTATTTTTAAATGGGAAAATGTAGCAAATGAAGCTTATTCTGATCGTTGGTTAGTATTTATTTTTTACATGATGGGACTTTCGATTGGTATTCACTTATTAAATCTATTGACTATTCCAGCTTTGATTATGGTATATTACTTTAAGCGTTATACGCCAACGCTTAAAGGAGGAATTATAGCTTTCTTAATTGGAACTGGTATTTTAGGATTTATTCAATTTGGAATTATACAATATTTGCCAATTATAGCTTCTAAGTTCGATTTGGTATTTGTAAACTCATTTGGAATGCCTTTCCATTATGGTACAATTACCTTTATTTTAATCTTGGCAATAACTATCTTTATTTTATTACGTTGGGCACATAAAAAACAGAATTATTTATTACATGTAGCAACTTTATGTGCAGCATTTTTAATTATTGGATATTCAAGTTATGTTACAGTAATTCTACGTTCTTCAGCAGGAGTACCTATTAATATGACAAACCCGGACAATATTATGAGTCTAATTCCTTATTTACAAAGAGATCAATATGGCTCGCAACCTTTGGTTTCTGGTCCGGATTTTGATGCACGTTTAATCGATACAAAGGAGGGAAGAGCGCTATATGATGGAGTGAAAAAGGATGGAAAAGATTTTTATTATAAAACGGATAATAAACTATCTTATGTCTTTGATAAAAATAGAGTTTTCCCTAGATTATGGAGTACGCATGATGCGCGACATGAACAATTTTATCGTTCTTATTTAGGATTAGGAGAAAATGAATCTCCTACTGGCATAGATAATATGAAATTCTTCTGGGGATATCAAGTGAATTGGATGTGGTGGAGGTATTTTATGTGGAATTATGTTGG
This sequence comes from Chitinophagaceae bacterium, assembly GCA_035302865.1. GTDB lineage: Bacteria > Bacteroidota > Bacteroidia > Chitinophagales > Chitinophagaceae > DATGSF01. The sequence continues at coordinate 10,569 of DATGSF010000248.1, read as the reverse complement.
AAGACAAAATAACTATCAAGGGCAAGGTGAAGCTAAGAATGGTAATTGGGTTTCTGGTATTCCTTTTATTGATAAGGCATTTGGAAGAGGTGATATTGATTTGTTACCAGATGATTATGCTAATAATCAAGCTAGAAATCATTTTTATTTCTTGCCGTTTATATTAGGAATAATAGGTTTGCTCTATCATTGGAAAAGAGATAAAGAGGATACTATAGTAATATTTCTATTATTCTTGTTTACTGGATTTGCAACTGTAGTGTATTTGAATAATACGCCATTGCAACCAAGAGAAAGAGATTACGCATTTGCGGGTGCTACTTATGCTTTTGCTGTATGGATTGGGTTAGGAGTATTAGCATTGTCAAATGGTTTACGTAAAGGAATTAAAGGAGTAGGCGCTCCTGCGATTGCAACCTTATTATGTTTAGTATTGGTTCCAGGTATTATGGCAAAAGAGGGTTGGGACGATCATGATAGGTCAAAAAATACTTTAGCAAGAGATCATGCTTATAATATTTTAAGTTCTTTAGATCAAAATGCAATTTTAATTACTAATGGAGATAATGATACCTATCCTTTGTGGTATCTTCAAGAGGTGGAGGAGTTTCGTAGAGATGTAAGAATAATTAATGCCAATTTATTAGGAATGGCTTGGGCAAATAATCAAATGACTTATAAAGTTAATGATGCTGATCCTGTTCCAGTTATTTGGAAACAAGAAGATTATATTGATGGAGAAATGAATTATATTTTATATAATAAACATCCACAGTTAAAAGAAAATTCTTATTATGATTTAAAAGAAATTATAGAATTTTTCTCTAACGATAAGAATAGACTTCCTACACAAGGTGGTGGAAGAAAAGCATATTTCCCAACGAAAAATTTCTCAGTTCCTGTGGATAAAAATGCAATTTTAAGCTCTGGATGGGTGGATGAATCGTTAGAAGAATATATACCTGAAAGAATAAAATTTACCTTTGATAAAAGCTCTATGTCACGTGCTGATATGGCTATTTTAAATATAGTTGCTGGACAAGCTGAAACAGGATGGAATAGACCTATTTATATTGTGGCAAACAATGATAGATATGGATTAGATGATTATTTTTATCGCGTTGGTGCCGTTGAAAAATTAGTTCCCATTGAAAAAAATCAAATGACAGCACAAGGAAAAGTGCCACAATATTTAATAGATCAAAATGCTGATTTAATGCTCAATGTTTATCAATATGGTAATGCTAATGAAAATAAAGCACATTTTGATGATAAACATAAATATGTTATCATGGGTTATAGAAATCAAGTGGGTGAATTAGGAATGGACTTAGCATTAGCTGGTAAAAAAGACAAAGCAATTGAAGTATTAGATGATTTCATGAATAGAGTAAGCAAAGAAAATTTACCTTATGCTGTAAGTATGTATGATCATTCGTTCATAAAAATCATTTCAGCTTATTTATTAGCTGAAGATTTAGAGAAAGCAAAAAAATATTCAGAAGCTTTATTATATAATGGTCAAAAAGAATTTAAATATTTTCAAAGTTTAAAACCAAATATGAAAGGTGGAACTAATGCATATTTCGCACAAGTTTATATACAGTCATTAATGGAAGTGATAAATATGTGGAAAAGACATGATGCTAAATATGCGGATGATTTTGAAAAAGAATTAATGAACTCTGTTCCAGTTGAATTATTAAATGGTTGAGAAATCTAAATAAAAAAAGAAATAAGTAAAGTTTAAAAAATATCCGTAAGTTTGTATAACAAAATGAGTTTGTTTGAAAATTTAATTTTTAAACAAACTCTTAGCTGTTTATAAAAAGGGGATACCCAATACTTATAAAATAGAATAGCGATAAAAATTTAAAAAGTGCGTTCTAAATAAGTAAATGTTTTATTTACAGCGACTCGTTTACCTATTATTTTAATCTATGGATACAGTTCCGGTCTTTGACTATTTATTATTGATAAGTAACACCGCGGAAGCAGGTATAAATATTTTATGGTTACTACTAACCATTTTCCTAGTTTTTCTTAATGGATTCTTCGTAGCTGCAGAATTTGCTATAGTTAAAATTCGTTCTTCACAAATTGAGGTGGAAGAAAATCTCAATAAAAGAATTGCAAAAACTTCGAAGAATATAATTAATAATTTAGATGCTTATTTAGCAGCAACTCAATTAGGAATAACTTTAGCTTCTCTAGGTTTAGGTGCCATTGGAGAGAAAGCATTAACGCCTTTAATAATTGGTTTCTTTAAGCTTTTAAATTTAACAGATCCTTATTGGTTGAATGTAGCTGAAAAGATTTCTTTTCCATTGGCTTTCATAATCATTACTATTTTACATATAGTTTTTGGTGAATTAGCTCCTAAATCTTTAGCTATTCGACACCCTAGAAAAACAACTTTTGCAGTATCTTTTCCTCTACGAATTTTTTATTTACTATTTAGACCATTTATATTCGTACTAAATGGTTTTGCTAATTTTATTTTAAAACTATTTGGATTTCAACCTGTTTTAGATGGTGATATTCATACAGAGGAGGAGTTGAAAGTAATTATATCTGAAAGTCACGAAGGTGGAGCAATTGAAGATACAGAAAGAACTTTAATTCAAAATGTTTTTGATTTTGATGATAGAAGAGTGAGTAGTATTTTAACATTAAGAAAAAATATTGAAGCTGTTGAAATTAACAGTACTGTAAAAGAAGCTATTGAATTTGCTATTGATAAAGGTTATTCCAGATATCCTGTTTATGAGGAGACTTTAGGGAATATTAAAGGAGTTCTTTATACTAAAGATTTATTACAACATGTTTTAAATAATCCTGAGCATAAAGAAATTGCACCTTTAATTCGAGAAGCAACCTATATTTCAGAATCCGCTAAAATAAAAAATGTTTTAAAGGAATTCCAAAATTCTCATGTACAAATGGGAATTGTAACAGATGAGATTGGAGAATTAACAGGTATAGTTACTATGGAGGATATTTTGGAAGAACTTGTTGGAGAAATTCAGGATGAATATGATAATGAACAACCTATTGTAGAGCAAACTGGAGAGAAAACATACATAGTGAATTCGCATTATGCATTGTCAGATATAAATAAATATATTCCTTACCATTTAGAAGAAGGAGAGCATTATGAAACCTTATCTGGCTTGATCACAGAAATTACTGAAGACGCAGATTTAGAAGAAGGTGATATAATTGAAATTGAAGGTTATGAGGTTGTCATACTTAAGATGTTTAGAAATTCTGCAGAAATGGTACAATTAACATTAAAAGAAGATTTAAAAGAACAAGAAAAAGATTTATGAGAAAATTTTATTCCGATGAGGAAGTAAATATTCAAAAAGAAAGTGCATTGTTAGTAAGTAAAACATTAAAAATGTTAGCTGAAGAAATAAAAGAAGGAATGAGCACCTTAAAAATGGATGAATTAGCAGAAGCTTTTATTCGAGATCATGGAGCAGTTCCTTCTTTTAAAGGTTATGGTGAGCCAGGAAATGAGTTTCCTTATAGCTTATGTATTTCAGTGAATGATGCTGTAGTTCATGGATTTCCTTCGAATTATGAAGTACGTCCAGGAGATGTTTTATCTATAGATTGTGGAGTTTATAAAAATAAATTTCATGGTGATCATGCTTATACTTTTATTGTTGGTGAAGCTGAACAAGAAGTAAAAGACCTTGTAGATAGAACGAAAGCTTCTTTATATTTAGGAATTGAACAAGCAGTTCTGGGTAAAAGAGTAGGTGATATTGGTTTTGCAATTGAGAATGCAACTTTTGGAAAATATAAATATGGTGTTGTAAGAGAATTGGTAGGGCATGGTGTTGGAAGGAATTTACATGACGACCCTCAAATACCAAATTATGGTAGAAGAGGATCAGGTAAAAGACTTAAGGAAAATATGATTTTAGCTATTGAGCCTATGATTAATTTAGGAACAAGACATATTTATACAGATAAGGATGGTTGGACTATTCGTACGGTAGATGGGAAACCTTCAGTTCATTTTGAACATAATGTTTGTGTGAAAAAGGATAAAGCCCTTATATTATCAGATTTTTCAATTATTGAAGAGGCTGAGAAGAAAAATCCTTATTTATATACTTAAAATTTTAAAAAATATTATGGGATCATTTATAATTGAAGGTGGTAAGAGATTGCAAGGAGAAATAGAACCACAAGGAGCAAAAAATGAGGCATTGCAGATTTTATGTGCTGTTTTATTAACAAAAGAAAAGGTAGTAATTCATAAAATTCCAGATATTTTGGATGTAAATCTTTTGATTCAATTATTAAAAGATTTAGGAGTAGAAGTTGAGGATTTGGGAAATAACTCTTATTCTTTTCAAGCAATAGATGTTAATGTCTCTTATTTACAAAGTGAGGAATATAAAAATAATGCAGGAAGATTAAGAGGTGCAGTCATGCTTGCAGGACCTTTAATTGCACGATATGGTAAAACATTCCTACCACAACCAGGCGGTGATAAAATAGGACGAAGAAGATTGGACACACATATTCGTGGTTTAGAAGCTTTAGGTGTTAACTTCGTTTATCATCAAGGGGTAAAAGAATTTGTATTAACTGCTCCAAATGGGCTTAAAGGTACAAAATTATTATTAGATGAACCTTCTGTAACTGGAACAGCAAATATTATTATGGCTGCTGTTAAAGCAAAAGGAAAGACTGAGATTTATAATGCTGCTTGTGAACCCTATATTCAACAATTATGCAAAATGCTGAATAGCATGGGAGCAAAGATATCTGGAATTGGTAGTAACTTATTGCATATTGAAGGTGTAGAGGAGCTTCATGCTTGTGAACATACTTTATTAGCTGACATGATTGAAGTAGGGTCTTTTATTGCTTTAGCTGGTATGACACAAAGCTCTTTATTAATTAAAAATGCTAATGTAGAACATTTGGGGATGTTACCATCCGTTTTTAGAAAAATGGGAATGGAATTGCATATTAAAGGAGATGATATTTTTGTGCCTGCAGTGGATAGCTATCAAGTACAAAATTATATAGATGGCTCTATTTTGAACATAAATGATCATCCTTGGCCAGGAGTTTCTCCAGATTTATTAAGTGTACTTCTAGTGCTTGCAATTCAAGCAAAGGGTAATGTAATGATTCATCAAAAAATGTTTGAAAGTCGCTTGTTTTTTGTAGATAAATTAATTGATATGGGAGCTCAAATTGTTTTATGTGACCCACATAGAGCTGTAGTAATGGGTTTAAATAGAGAAACGCAATTAAGAGGAATTAGAATGACTTCTCCTGATATTCGTGCAGGAGTAGCCTTACTTATTGCAGCATTATCTGCTGAAGGTACAAGTCGAATTGATAATATAGATCAAATTGATAGAGGATACCAAAATATAGATGAAAGATTAAGAAGATTAGGAGCTTCTATTCAAAGGATAGATTAAAAATATATTTTTAAATATATGGTACATTTAAATGTCTTAAAATGTTATGATAAATAATGTTTTAAGACATTTTTTATTAGTACCACAAACGTGCTTCAACAGATTTTAAATAAGATAAGGCTTTCTCGTCTAATTTTTCAGTATTAATCGTTTTTGGAATACTTTTTATTTTCTTCCAAGTTTTGAAGAATCCTCTAAAGTCCCCTCTGGTTTCTTTTAAATAAAATAAACTCCATAAAAATGCTGTAGAAAAATAATACTTTTTAGGTAAATATTTCCATGCTACAACACTTTTGTTGTACCACATCATAGCTACTTTTTCTTTATTATTGATACGTCCTCCGGGGGATTCTTTATGTAAAACATTTACAGTGCCATCGTAAGCTAAACTATAGCCTTTTCTTATCATTTTATAGCTATAATCGTATTCTTCCATACCATAAAAAAAATTTTCAGGATAATAGCCAATTTCATCAATTAAACTTTTTTTCATAATGTTCGCACCTCCAGCATAATAATAGGTATAAAACCACTCCTTATCTTTATATTTATTATACTTTTTATGAGGTAAGGCACTTTTTTGCCTTTCTTTATTGTGATAATAAAATACCCCAAAGGTTATAATCCCTATTTTTTTATTTTTAAATTGTTCTTTCTCCCATAATAATGATAAATTCTTTATTGCATTTTTTTCGGGAAATTCCATATCATCATCCAAAACTAAAAGATAAGGGTACTGAGCAATATTAAATAAGTAATTTCTTCCTTTAGATACTCCTAAATTTTCTTTATGGAAAATATATTTTATGGGTAGTTTAGAATGCGTTTCTATGCATCTTTCTACTTCTGAATAATCCTCAGTAGAGTTATTATTTAAAATTAATATTTCTCCAACGTAAGAATCTAAATCTTCTTGAAGTGCAATATTTTCAATAAAAGCTTGTAAATCTTTAGCTCTGTTATAAGTTAAAATTAAAATACTGATTTTATGCGGCATGCTTTTATAAATTTTTTATTCTGCAACTTGGGTAGGTTTAAATAATAATGAACTATCTCCATAACTTAAAAATCTATAATTATTATTAAGAGCATAATCATATACATTTTTCCAATTTTCTCCAATAAAGGCAGAAACTAATAGCAATAGAGTTGATTTGGGTTGATGAAAGTTGGTAATTAAAGCATCCACTATTTTAAAATTATATCCAGGATAAATAAATATGGATGTTTGCAACATTTTTTTATTCTTATTCTTTTCTTTCCAATATTCTATTATTGCTTCAAAGCTTTCTATTGCACTTATTTCTGCTAATTTATTATTGTCAATAAAAGATTGCTGTATTTTGTCTATGTCTTGTTTCTTTTTTAAAATAAACACTCCATACCAATAAGTACTTTCTAAATAACGCATCATGGTCGTTCCTGAAGCAATTATTTTTTCATCATTTTTTAGAATATTTAATAATTGTTCAAGAATATCCAAATTTAATTCCATCCATTCAGAGTGCATGAGATGCTCTTCAATTCTTTCGGTTTTAATAGGTAGAAATGTTCCTGCTCCGACATGTAAAGTTAAAGCATGTTTTTGAATGCCTTTTTCTTCTAATTTGTTAAATACCAATTCATCATAATGTAAAGAGGAAGTTGGTGCTGCTATTGAGCCTTCTTTTTTTGCGAAAATTGTTTGATAGCGAAGTTTATCAATTTTATCTTCTTTTCTATTTAAATAAGGTGGAATAGGAGTTTCTCCTAAATAAGATAAAATGTCGATAAAAGTATAGTATTCTGGGTTAGGGTTTTCCCAATGAATTTTTATTAAAAAAACATCATTAATATTTTGAATCCTTTCGAAAAATACAGGAAAGCTTCTTCCGTCAATTTCTATTTGCTTGGATATTATTGTTCCTTCTTTAAATTTTTGTGCGCCTCCTATCATTGCCTTCCAAAGTACAGAATCAGAAAAATGTAAAGTCTCGTAAGGGTTTCCTGATGGGTTATATGGTTCAAGTAATAATAACTCAATTTTAGCTCCTGTGGATTTTTGTAATGCTATTCTCGCTTGAATTACTTTAGTGTTATTAATAAATAAATGACTGTTTGCAGGCAAGAAGTTTGCAAGATTTTTGAAGTTGCTTTCTTCAATTTTTGCATTTTTATAAATTAATAATTTTGAAGAACTTCTATCCTTTAAAGGATGTTTAGCTATTTTATTTTCTGGTAAATTATAATCTAATACTTTCATTTTATTAATTTTGAATATAGATACAAAACAATTGTTGTGGACCTAATTTTCCTTGTAATTTTGGATGCGTTTTATTATAGTTATTGCTAGAACCAGTTGTAATATTTAACATACTTGGGATATTATTATTGTACTTGTTTTCTAGAAATACTAAAGCATGGGATAAATCATTATAAATTTGACCTTTCTGTAAAATTACTATATGATTTGGATATAAAATAGTGCTTGTTCTACCTTTATTCATAGTACTAGAAAATAAAAAACTTCCTGTTCTAGCAACCGCTCCTTCACAAATAGTAATAACTGCATCAGAATCTGCCCTAGAATAATCATTTGTTGGCTCTCGAATAAAATCTAACTTCTCTTCTAATAAAAAGTGAAATATATCTTTTGGTGCGCATACTATTTTGTTCCAATTGTTTTCTTCTTTTAATTGAATTAAATAGCTTGCAAGTGATTTGTAATTATCAATGGTAAAAAATATTCCTCCTAATGCTTCAAATGCTAGTTTAAAGGTATTTAATTGCTCTTCTGGTTTAATATTTTTAAAATACTCTTTTTTATTTTTAACTAATTCAGGATAAGGCATGGATGTTTTGTCTTGTAATTGACTTTTGATCTTTTTTAATATGCTTTCTTTTTTATCAAAATTGCTCATAATTTAAATTAGTTACTTTTTTCAATTGTTTCGATATCTAGGATGAAATTGCTGTATGGTTTCTGCCAAATGATTTTTTTGTAAATGTAAGTAGATTTCCGTTGTCTTAATGCTTACATGACCTAATAGTTCTTGAATAATACGTAAATCAGCACCACCTTCTAATAGATGACTAGCAAAGCTGTGTCTAAAAGTATGTGGAGATACGCATTTTTTGATATTAGCATCTTCAACTGCTTTTTTTACTATTTTAAATACCCATATTCTAGAAAGTTGATTGCCTCTTTGATTTAGAAATACAAAATCCTCTTTGCCTTTTTGTATAGTCAGCTTAGATCTTACAAATTTTATATAGTTTTTTAATTGTTGTATAGCATCGGTATTTACTGGGACTAACCTTTGTTTATTTCCTTTACCAATAACTTGTAAATATTCTAAATCTAAAAATAAATCTTGCATTTTTAAGTTTAATACTTCAGATACACGTAAACCTGAACTGTACATCAATTCCAATAATGCACGGTCTCGATGGCCCATTTTTTCACTCAAATCTATGGAATTTATTAAGTTTTCAATTTCTTCATAACTCAATATTTCCGGTACTTTTTTTTCTTGCTTAGGTAATTGGATGAAAAGCATAGGGTCTTCTTCTATGAGTTCTTCTTCTTCTAAAAATTTATAATAGGAACGTAAGGAAGAAAGTATACGCGCTTGGGTACTAGCAGTAAAATTTAATGCATTGATACTTTTTAGGTAAAGCCTAATATCCTTATTTTTAACTTCTAATAAACTTTTATCATTACTTTTCTGTAAATATCTTGCATATTGACTTAAATCACTAATATAAGAGTTAATCGAAGTATTAGCTAGATTTAATTCAAAAATTAAGTACGTTTTATATTCTTTTAAATAAGGAAAATTAATGGACATATTTTAACGAGTAATTATTTATTTAAAATTAAAAAATAAACAGTAGTTTTTAGCAAAATATGAATAATTAACTACTTTTAAGACTTATAAATACAAGAATATGGCAGGCAAAATTAAAGGATTTAAATCTATTAAAGCTATAGCATTGGATGCAATAGCAGGATTTAGTGAACATAATGCAACGAAACTAAGTGGATCTTTGGCTTATAGTACTATTTTCTCTTTACCTCCAATGCTGTTATTATTAGTAATTATTGGAGGAGCCTTTTATGGGCAAGATGCTATCTCGGGTAAGATTTATATGGAGTTAAAAGATTTAATTGGTCCAGATACTGCGTTACAGGTACAAAATATTTTAAAAGGATTAGAAGCACAAGAAAATTCTGGATGGGCTGCTTTAATTTCCTCAATTGCACTAATAATTGGTGGAACTGGTGTTTTTATTGAAATTCAGAGTTCTTTAAATTTAATCTGGGGAGTTAAATCAAAAGCTAAAAAAAGTATTATTAAGTTGATTTTAAATCGATTATTAAGTTTTTTCATGATACTAAGCTTGGGTTTTATTTTGATAGTTTCTTTACTTATAAACACTATTCTAGCGGCTTTAGGAGAACAATTATTAGAACTATTACCTTTTATTCCTGTCTCAATGATTAGTTGGATCAGTCAGGTGGTGATATTCTTGGTTTTAACAGTTCTATTTGGGTTTATTTTCCGTGTATTACCAGATGTGAAAATTAAATGGAAATATATATGGCCAGGTGCTATATTAACTACTCTATTGTTTATGCTTGGAAAATATGGAATTGGATTATACGTGAGTAGTAATAACACTATTACTTTATATGGGGCAGCAAGTTCAATTATAATATTATTAGTATGGGTGTATTTCTCAGCATTGATTTTATATATTGGTGCTGAATTCTCTAGAGCATATATTGAATTCAGACAAGATACTATTGAACCTACGCATTTAGCAGAGTTTGATGCAAGAAGAAATTGGAAAGAATTTGTTGAAGAACATCCTGAATATGTGGCAGATCCTGAATCTGAACATTTTGATAATGAGGAGCTTAATGATAATGTTTAAAAACAATGACTGTCAAAATGATAAATATTATGACAATTTGAAAGGGGAATTGTCAAAATGTTTTATATAATATATTATGTACTGTCATAATTTGAACTTAGAAAAATAAACAAGCCTATCTGTCTGTTTAAACCTATATGGTATTTTATTTGTAGGTATACTGATAAAAAGGAATAATTATGAATAT
>DATGSF010000247.1:0-25217 GCA_035302865.1 Chitinophagaceae bacterium | reverse complement strand
TCGACATGAGTGCAAATACTTCCATGCAAGCAGAAAATTTCAGGAAAATTTTATTAACTCTAGCAGAAGACCCAAGAGTAATTCTGATAAAAATCGCAGATAGATTACATAATATGCGGACATTAGGTAGTATGCCTAGAGATAAACAATTAAAAATAGCTTCTGAAACATCCTTTATTTATGCTCCATTAGCGCATAGATTAGGTTTGTATGAAGTAAAAACAGAATTGGAAGATTTATCTTTAAAATATACAAGACCAGATGTCTATTTAAATATAGTTAGGAAATTAAACGAAACCAAAAAGAATAGAAATAAATATATTGAAGATTTTATCCGTCCCATTAAAGAGGAATTAGAAAAGCAAGAATTAAATTTTGAAATTTATGGAAGACCAAAATCCATTTATAGTATTTTCAATAAAATGCGGACCAAAGCAGTTGAATTTGAAGAAGTTTATGATTTATTCGCAATTCGTATTATTGTAGATGCTCCACAAGAAATCGAAAAAGCAACCTGTTGGAAAGTTTACTCCATAGTTACAAATTCTTATCAGCCTAATCCTGACAGATTAAGAGATTGGATCAGTATCCCAAAAAGTAATGGGTATGAAGCATTGCATACAACAGTAATGGGTCCTGGAGGACAATGGGTTGAAGTACAGATCCGCTCTAAAAAAATGGATGAAATTGCAGAGAAAGGATTAGCAGCGCATTGGAAATACAAAGAAGGAAAAGATTCAGAAACACATTTAGATATTTGGTTAAAACATATAGGGGAACTCTTAAGCAATCCTGATATAGAAACAGTAGATTTTTTACAGGATTTCAAATTGGATTTATTCACCAAAGAAATTTATGTATATACTCCAAAAGGAGAAATGAAGGTTTTACCACAAGGAGCAACAGCTTTGGATTTTGCATTTGAAATTCATACTGAATTAGGTGCAAGATGTATAGGTGCAAAGGTGAATTATAAATTAGTACCGATAAGTCATAAGCTAAAAAGTGGTGATCAAGTGGAAATTATTACCTCTAAAAAACAAAAGCCTAAAGAAGATTGGTTAAATATAGTTTATACCGGTAAAGCCAAGTCTGGTATAAAATATTTTATCAAAGAGGAAAAAAGAAAAATTGGAGAAGAAGGCAAAGAAATACTATTTAGAAAATTAAAAAATTTAGGAATAAATACTAATAATAAAGAACATCTATTGGAAATTGCTAATCATTTTAATTACCATACTCCCTTAGAACTTTATGTAGCAGTTGCCAAACATCAATTCGACACAAGAGTATTTAATAGTTTTGAAAAATCAGGAGATAAATTATTATTAATTAAAGAGGATAAAGAAGGTAAAGATATTAAAGAGCAATTAAAAACTCTTGATCCTGTAAAAAAATCAAAAGATTCTGAATTAATTATCTTCGGAGAATCTTCCAATAAAATCGAATACAAATTAGCTCCATGTTGTCAACCTATTCCTGGAGACGATGTGTTTGGATATGTTAGCACTGGAGAAGGCTTAAAAATTCATAGAACAGATTGTCCCAATGCTGCACAAATAATGGCAAATTTTGCTGATAGAATTGTGAAAACAAAATGGGCAGTAAATCAAGAAATCTCTTTCTTAACTGGAATCAGACTAATTGGTTTAGATGATGTTGGTATTATACAAGGAATAACCAATATCATTACTGGAGAAATGAAAATAAATATGCGTTCTATTGGAATTGATTCTAAAGATGGTATTTTCGAAGGAAATATTATGGTTTTTGTAAAGGATATAAAACAATTAGATAAATTATGTTCAAAACTGGCAGCTTTACCTGGAATTCATAAAGTAGAAAGAATTGATAGTAATTAAATTATTCTAAATGTTTCAAAATTCTATATCTCAAGAAAAATATGTTATTGCTCCCATACCTTTTGGGAGTTTAGGATATTGGACTTTTTTAAACAAGGAAAATGTACAATTATATACTGGATTTAATTTTGAAAAATCCAGCTTGATGAATAGATTTTGGTTAAATGACAATCATAAAAAACCATTTTTAATTAGTATTCCTATTATAGGTGGCAGAAACATAAAAGAAAAACTCCATACTATTCAGATTTTTTATGAAAATCCATGGAAAGAGGAAATGATCAAAAGTATAAAAACCATTTATAGTAATGCCCCCTATTTTGATTATTTCGGAGAAGATATTCTAAATTTTATTGAAAACTTTTCAGAAAAAAATTTGGTTTCTTTTTCTATACAAAGCTTAAATTTGATACAAAAACTGGTTCCTGATTTAAACAAAATAAAAGAGACAAATGAATTAAAAGATCATAAGAATATATTTATAAAGCAATGGTCTAAGCAAGATTTTAATTACCTTCCTTATTATAAATGTCCATCAAACTGGGATGCAAATCAGATCTTACAGCTTTCAATATTAGATATATTATTTAATGATGCTCCTCATATTTACAGCTTTATAGAACATGCAAGTGTAGCAAATAAATTAAAACATAGAAGCCGCTATTATTAGCGGCTTCTATGTTTTAACATTACTGTATTTGTTTATAGTTTTTGAATTTTTTGAATGGCACTTGCTCCTTTTTCATTTTCAATTCGAATAATATACATACCTTGTGCTAAATTAGCTACATTCACAGTAAATTCAGTATTTCCTATATTTTTATGCATTTGAATTTGTCTTCCTTGCATATCAAAAACACCTACAGAGCTTAATCTTGTATTATCTTTCAAATTCACCTTTACAATATCTGTAGTAGGATTTGGATAAACTTGAATTTCCTGCGATTCTAATTCATCAAGATCTAATGGAACTGCCAAAAAGCCAAAAGTCAAAGTATCAAATAATACGTCTGTAGCATTATCATAAGCAAGTTCTATTACAATTTCACCATAGTTTTCTGTTGTTCCTTCTGGAATATACATTGTAGTATAAAATTCAGCTATAGCTCCTCTATATATTGTATCAAACACAGCAAACTCTTCTTCATAAAACCATCCCGAAGTAGGATTGTTCATAGAAAAACATGTATTATTATCGCATATCTGATAAGGAATCCAGCCTTCTGGTATAGTGGATTCATTGGGTAATGCTCTCCATTTTAAAATTCCAGGGAGAATCGCTTCACTAAGATTTGCATTATATAAAATGTTTTCATTTTGATTAAAGAAACCATCATGCATTCCTGATTGAAACTGTTCTCCAATTACTTCTTGTATTCCTACATGAACTCTTTCTTTTCCTGGCTCCAAATGCACTTGCCCGTCAAACAAAAAGGTAGTATCTGAGCTTTGAGCATAAGAGTTTGTACACAAGAATAAGCCAGTGAATAAAAATGTTCCAACTGTTTTTAGATAATTTTTTATCATATTTTTATTTTTTAAGTCAATAGATTTATTTTTACGTTTATAAAAATAGCGCTATTTTTTAAATAGCGCTATAGTTTTCGATAAAAACTCTTTATTTTTTAATAAATTTAACGTCTTTACTACCTTCATCAGTTTGCAACTGCAAAACATACATTCCTGAATTTAGTTTACTTATATCAAAAGAAGCTTCTTGATTATTAGCATTTAATTCAAATTCTGAACTGTACACTATTTTTCCAGTTACATCCATTATATTCCATTTAGCTTTACCAAGCAAAGAAGAATCTAATTTAACATGTAATCTATCTTGCGCAGGATTCGGATAAACAACAATATTAGATTCCTTTAATAAATCTTTTATGTTTACAGGGAATCCAGACTTTGTAGCGTTTAACACTGCCCTATTGTTATTATCTTGAACAAAAGCAATAAAGTTTACATTTTTATGATCTTTATTTAAATCAACATAACTCGGTAATTCCACCTCAAATGTAAATGTCTGTGTACCATTTACAGGAACTGAATTATCTACACTTTAACCTTGTGGACTAGGATACATTTTTCTTACTACATTATAAAAGCCTTTTTCTCCATTAGTTCCTGGAGAAGAATTAAAATGTAATGATTCTAACGCTGCTACATGTAAAACAACAGTAGGTAGGGATAATTCCTCCAAAGTAGATACTTCAACTTCAAAGCTAACAGTTGATGATCCTATTGTTCTCGCATAGTTTTTTATTTCCAATGCTACTTTTGGTGCGACAGAAGCTGCTTCATTTAGCATTTGACTTGTTGTATATGCCACATGTCCTCTGTTTTGTGAAGGTTGTCCTGCGGGCTCCATTACTACTTTTCCATCTATTCTACCATAGGGAGCAAAAGGCACTGAATAATAACTCATTCTAGCTTGTACATCGGAGGTGTTTTGGTTGTAAATGGGACCACCGCTTGGTATAGGTGATTGATATTTAATTATTTCCACATTATTATGGTTATTAATTAATTGCATCAAACCAGGATTAGTACTTGCACAAGGTGGGCAGTTTTCTCCTGTAAATTCCTCAAATAAAACTAAGCGTTCTTATGCATAAATTTGCATGCTTAAAATCCCTAAGCCAGCTAAAAGCAAAACTTTTTTCATAAGATTTATGTTTTGTTTTAATATCATAAAGATAATATGCAGTTTTTATAATTGAAAGCTTTTATTTTTTATTATTAAAAAAAGGAAACCTAAAAAAATCAGGCTTCCTTTTAATTAGAAATAAATCAAATAACTAGACACTATTTCTTTGTAAATTTAATTTGTTTACTTGTACCATTATCAAGAACAATTTGCAACGTATATATTCCAGCATTTAAATTATTAATCTGCAATGTTTCTTTTAAAGAATTCGTAGCAGTTGTATAATTTTTCTCTAAAATTACTCTACCCATTACATCATAAACAGATACTTTAGCTTCTTTTGCATTAATATTATTTATTTCTAAAGTAATATTTTCTGAAGCTGGGTTTGGATAAGCACTTAAAGTTACTTCGTTACTTAATTCGGTAGTGCTAACAACATCAGTTTCATTAACAGATATATTATCTACAAATAAATTATTACCATAATCAGAAGTTGCCTTTAAAGCTAAATATGCATCTTGTGGCACCTCTGATAAATCAGCAACAAATTTTACATAGTCGGAACTATTTGGTAAGTATTGACCAGTAGTAGGTGCTTTTCCTGCAGCCAAGTCTGCACCAGATTTACTCCAAACTGATGTCCATGTTTGTCCACAATCAGTTGAATAAACAACTTCTAATTTATCATTTTCATTTTGATATTGTTTATATGCAACATAAAAACTTAAAGCTTTATATCCTTCTGGTAAATTCATATAAGGTAAAATTGCTAAACCTTGGGAACCTGGACCAGTTTGATAATTTAAATAAGCTAAGAAATAATTACTAGGACCATATCCATAATTTGATCCAGAATATACATTAAAAGGTACACCACCGTTTATACCTGCAGAAATAATTTCCAATCTAGATCCTGAACTTTCAAAAGTATTCGCATAAGGGAATAAATCTGCTTGCGTTTGGCTTAAAGCACTTAAGCGAAATGCAGAAGATTTTTGCAATGTATTTATAGTAGCTTGTCCGTTAATTTCTCCAATAGAATCTTGAACAATAAAACTACCTTCTTCACCAGGAAGTCCTGTGAAGGTAAATTCTGTACTTTGTCCAGGCTCTAAGTTTCCTGTCCAAGTTCCTTCTAACCAAGCACTAGGATTATTATCTTTAATAGTTCTATAGAAAATTTTTGCTGAAGTTATAGTTTCATTTCCAACATTTCTAAATTTTGATGTTGGTTCAATATCTGCAACTGCACCACAAAGAACCTCTCCTTCATATTCAGATTCTAAACCTAAAGAGTAAGCATCCTTATCAACAGTTCCAGTTACTGCTGCTTGTAAAACGTCCTTATTTGTATTATCTTGTACAAATGCAAAAAATCGTAAATCTGCATTATTAGGATCTACATAAGAAGGAATTGTAGCACTAAAACTTATAGTTTGCGATTCATTAGCTGCAAAACTAGTTTGAATAGCTTGTCCATTTGGGCTCGGATACATTTTTCTTACTACATTATAAAACTCGGTTTCTCCATTCGTTCCTGGAGGTGTATCAAAGAATAAAGATTCTATTAAACCAACGTGTAAAACAGCATCTGAAAAAGTTTGTGCTGTAAGTGAAGTAATCTCTACATCAAAATCAACCGTATTACTTCCTAATACTCTATTATAATTAAGGATTCTTAATTCAACAACGGGAGGCACATTGGCAGCTGCAACTAAATGACTAGGTTCTAAGTATCCTGGATGACTTTGATTATTAACTTTGTGCCCGTCTAACATACCCCAAGGAGCGGAATTAACTCCATAATAAGATCTTCTTTCCATTGGGTCTACTGTATTTTGTTGATAAATTGGTCCACCACTAGGAATGGGAACTTGGTACTTAATTATTAAAATATCATCATTACCATTAACCGTTTGCATTAAGCCTGGGTTTGTAGCAGCACAAGGTCCGCAATTTTCACCAGTAAATTCTTCATATAATGCAAGACGTGCTTGTTGTGCGGATAATCCAAAAGCAAATAAGGAAAATCCTGAAAGTAGTAGTAGTTTTTTCATTTAAAGTATATTTTAATTTATTTCAATAAAAGTAAGTCATTGTTTTTAATATTGCAAGTATTTTTTTATAATTCTTTAAATTTAATCGAAATTCTCGCATTACCTTTATACTTTTACTAAATTCTAATCTATGAACTATTATGAATGTCTTGAGTATTTAGAAAATAATATTATTCAATTTCATCAAAAAGGAAAGTTGGCTTTTCATAAAGGTTTTGATAAAACAAATCAATTATTAGCATATTTAAATCATCCTGAAAAAAATATATCCTGTATTCATATAGCAGGAACTAATGGTAAAGGGAGTAGTTGCCATATACTGAGTTATTATCTTAGTAAAAAGGGTTATAAAATTGGACTCTTTAGCTCGCCTCATTTAATAGATTATAGAGAAAGATTTAAAATAAACAATGAATTAATAGCTGAAAACTTTATTGTTAGTTTTATTAATAATCATAAAGAAGCTATTGAAAAAATTCAACCTTCTTTTTTTGAATTATCTTTTGCAATGGCAATGGATTTTTTTTATCAACTAAAAGTAGATTATGCAATTATAGAAACAGGTTTAGGAGGAAGATGGGACAGCACTAATATTATACAGCCTATTCTATCTATAATTACAAATGTCAGTGTCGATCATAGTGATATTCTTGGAAATACCATAGAAGAAATTGCCCTTGAAAAAGCTGGCATCATTAAAGAGGATACTAATGTTGTTTTAGGATTGCCAGAGAATAATGAAGCAATAAAGGTATTTCAAAAAGAAGCAAAAGCAAAGAATGCGCCAATATGTAAAGCTTCTGAATTAAATCAAAATGAAATAGAGGAAATTAAAAACTTAGTTGAGATATTAAATTTGCCTGAATTTCAATATTTCAATATTTGTACATGTTATCAAAGTATAAAAGTGCTTAATAAAATAGGTTTTATTGACAATATTGACAATTTTTCTACTTTAATAAAAGAATTTTTTTCGGTTGAAAATATCCCTGGTCGATGGCAAATACTTCAAAAAAATCCACAAATTATTTTAGATGTGGGACATAACGAAGCAGCGATACAACAAATATTTAAAAATGTCTCTTCCATACATCATACTCAACTACACATTATCACAGGATTTATGAAAGATAAAATTGTTTTACAGCTTCTAGATTATTTTCCTTTAAATGCTCAATATTATTTTACAGAAGCTAATTCAAGTAGAGCAATGCCACATAAAGAATTACAAAATTTAGCTGCACAAAAAGGAATTGCAGGCATTTCATTTCCAAGTACATTTTTAGCTTGGAGTTTTGTAAAAAAACAAATTGAAAGCGAAGATTTATTACTTGTTATTGGAAGTTTTTATATTTTATCTGAATTTTTAAAAGTCTATGATAAACAGGAAATATAAATTAAAAACACAGAATGATTTAATTTTGGATGTGCATTATTTATTTAGAATAATATCCTCATTAATTGTATTGAAATTTAATATTTTCCATTATTTACTAAATTCTATTAAGCTATCAATATGCACTTCATGTACTCCATCGAATGTTTTTATTTTATAACGATCTCCAAATATTTTTTTACTAAATGCTGTTTCTTTTTCAATTAAATCATCTTTTATATAGGGATCATTAATTCCGTATAAATATAAAATGGGTATATTTTTATCTAAGAAATCAAAATCAGAAGACTTTAATTCTTTAGGAACCGAGCCAGAATGAATTATCAATTTACTTATTGAAGCTTTTTTATGAGCCAACCATCGAGTTGCGATAGAAACTCCTTGAGAGTAGCCCATTAAAATTAAATTTTTATTTTTTTCAACTATTTCTTTTTCATAAATAGCATCAATATAATTCAAAATATTATTTATCTCTTCTTGGGTATCTTCTCGAGTTAACCAACAGGCACCTATATTTTTAAAACTTTTATCTTGATAATATTTTGAGGGTGCTTGTGGAGCAATAATATAATTTTCTTTTGGATTTAAATATTTAAAATACGCAATAAAGTACCTACTTAAATAACCCAAACCATGAAAGACCAGCCAAATATTCTTAGTTTCTTCGGTCAATTCGTTTAAGGTAGAATAAGAATTTGAAGCAGAATAATTAATTCTATTATTTTTAGTATTCATTAATAATATCTGAGCTAAGAACAAAATGGCTATTCTTTTTAGAACAGCCATTAAAATTTAAAACTATTTTTCACTATCATAGGCCCATTTAATATAAGTAGAGCCCCAAGTAAAGCCACCACCGAATGCTGCCAAGATAATATTATCTCCTTTTTTCAATTTATCTTCCCATTCCCACAAGCACAAAGGTATAGTACCACTTGTTGTATTTCCATATTTTTGTATATTCAACATCACTTTATATTCATCTAAATCCATTCTTTTTGCGGTAGCATTTATGATTCTTAGATTTGCTTGATGTGGAACAAGCCAAGCAACATCATCAGCATTTAAATTATTTCTTTCCATAATTTCTGCACTGACATCAGCCATATTTTTCACAGCAAATTTAAAAACAGTCTGCCCTTCCTGATAAATATAATGCTCTTTAGCGGTTACCGTTTCAATACTAGCTGGTCTTCTACTTCCTCCAGCTTTTTGATGTAAATGCACCCATCCTGCACCATCACTTTTTAATATAGAATCACGCACTCCATACCCTTCAGAGTTTGGCTCCAAAAGTACTGCCCCAGCGCCATCTCCAAAAATAATACAGGTAGAGCGATCTTCATAATCCACTATTGAGCTCATTTTATCTCCACCTACCACAATAACTTTTTTAGCTTTTCCCGATTCGATGAATTGTGCTGCAGTATTCAATGCATATAGAAAACCAGAACATGCTGCACTAATATCGTAACTAAATGAATTTTTACAGCCCAATGCATCAGCGATTAAATTTGCTGTTGCAGGAAATTGCATATCAGGAGTGGTTGTTGCACATATTAGCAAATCAATTTCTTCTGGTTTTACTTCTGTCTTTGAAAACAGATTTTCACAAGCTTTAATACCCATAAAGGAAGTACCTTTATCCTTTCCTTTAAGTATTCTTCTTTCTTTAATACCAGTTCTTGTAGTAATCCATTCATCAGAAGTATCTACAAGTGTTTCCAATTCTTGATTGGTTAATATATAGTCAGGGACATATCCCCCTACGGCAGTAATTGCTGCAGTAATTTTTTCCATGAAATATTTTTTAATCTTAAAATTCAATTAGGTATTCATTCCTCCACAAGCACTAATAACTTGACCAGAAATGTAGGAGCTCATATCAGAAGCAAGGAATAAAGCAACATTTGCGATTTCCTCTGCTTGTCCAAATCTTCTTAATGCAATTTGATCAAACCAAGCTTTTGCATCCTCTCCTTTTAAATAATCAGTCATATCCGTTTCAATAAAACCAGGTGCAATAGCATTGGATCTAATATTTCTACTTCCTAATTCTAAAGCAGTAGCTTTTGTAAAACCTATTACTCCAGCCTTAGAAGCTGAATAGCTTGATTGTCCAGCATTTCCACGCATTCCCACCACACTACTCATATTTATAATACTTCCTTTTCTAGCTTTCATCATCGGTCTTAAAACTTGTTTTGTTAAATTAAATACCGATTTTAAATTTGCCATCATGACTTCATCCCATTGCTCTTCAGAAACGCGTAATAATAAATTATCTCTAGATATTCCGGCATTATTTACTAAAATATCTATTGTTCCAAATTTTTCTAAAACATTTGCAACTAATTTTTCAGCAGCTGTAAAACTACCAGCGTCACTTTTAAAACCCGCAGCTTGAACACCCATCGCTTCTAATTCTTTCACAAGATTATTCGCTTTTTCTTCGGAGGAAACATAAGTAAATGCAACATTTGCACCATGTTCAGCAAATTTTCTTACTACCGCCTCTCCAATTCCGCGGGTACCACCTGTAACTAAAGCAACTTTTTCATTTAAAATTTTCATATATTGACTTTTTTAAAAAAGACTAAATTAAATATAATTTGAATTGTAAAAAATTAATTCTTATACAATTTTCAATTTTTCCAATACTTCAACATTCTATTTTTTCCTAATAAATCTTTTTTTAATTCTACTTGCCATTCCTTATCTAAGTAATAATCGCGCGTATCTTCTGCGAATAAAGAAGATAATTCCAAATACCCTACCCCATTAGCTTTTAAACAATCTTGTGCTATTTCCTCTATACATTTATAAAACTGTAATGGATCTTCTGTTTGAACAAATATAGCATGTAAAGGTTCGTATTTTAATACATGTTGTTCCATTTCCTTTTTTTCAACATCCAAAGCATAAGGTGGATTACTAATTAAAATATCTATTTCTCCCAGTTCTTTTTTCCAAAAATTGATATTTAAAATATCTCCATTCTTTATTTCAATATTAGTATTATTGAGTTCCGCATTCTTTTGAGTCACTTTTAAAGCCTCTTCATCAATATCATAGGCTTTAATTTCATAACTTGGAAACATCCTTTTTAAAGTAATAGGTATTATTCCTGATCCTGTTCCTAAATCAACAATTTTAAGCCTTGTATTCTTTTCTTTATTATGTAAATCTTTAATAACCCAATCTATTAATTCTTCCGTTTCTGGTCGTGGGATTAATACATGTTCATTTACAACAAATTCAGACCCATAAAATTGTACTTTTCCTATTATATATTGAATTGGTCTTCCTTCTCCTAGCTCACTTTTAACTTTTAAAAATAATTCATAACCTTCAGAAGACATTTTTTCATCAGCCTTTTGGATTTTCCACATAAAGCTTTCGGTGCCAAGGATATAATCCATAGCCCAATTAGCAATAACATGTCTTTCATTTTCAGGATATAAATTCTCAATAACTTTTACAAGTTGCACAAAACCTTCCTGATAGCTAATATTGTTTTTTATCAATTTAAAAACCTTAAATATTTTTTAAAATAATTGCATCCCATTTATCATTTTCGTCCCATTTTAGCTCATGTTCTTTCTTGAGATGCTTCAATTCTTTTTCCGCTTTCTTTTTATTTTTATTTAAAATCAGTAAAGCAATATATTGTTTTTCAATTCTTAAATAATCCTCATCTAAATCGTTCCATTCTAATGCCTTACGGTTCCACAATAAAGCGTTAGAAACATAGTCTAATCTATCTTCCTGAACTAATGTTTCAATGCCATTTAACAAAGATTCTTTTGCTTTTTCTTTTTCATCAGGAATTTGGTAATTACTTAAAACACCTTCTTTATTTTTTTCTAAATCTTCCGAACTAATATCAGGTTGTGCATTTTTTATTTGTAATTCCAAAAAGGAAAGTATATTTTTTTTACTTTCTTCAATATGATTTTCGAAATCTTTCTCTTCCTTTAAAAGCAAATTATTTAATGCATCTGCAATAAATTTTTCTTTTTCTTCGGGTTGATTTACATGCTGATAATAAATTTCCCATAGCGTATATTCATCATTAAATAAAGGTATAAAACCTTCATTTGATTTAATCGTTTGATAAATTGCTTTAACGTGATTTTTGTCTTGATTTCCTATTGCATGTAATAAACTTGTATTAAGTAATTGATTTTTCCATTCCACAAACTGCATTTGTTCCTGAACAGTCCAATGTTTCTGAAGCGTGCTGGCATTTTTTAAAATAAAAGCAGCAGTTTCACTAGAAATATCTTTAGTATTTCTAAGCATAAAATTCCATTTTTCGGGATGCATTTCCTTTCCATAAAGCAAAGTGAATTTATCCAATACTTTAGTAGCATCTCTATATTGGTTATTTAATTTTTGAATATACTGCACTAAAAATTCCTCATTTACTTCTCCAGCCAGATACATTTCCTCCATTTTTTCAATTGTCAAAGTATCCCTAAACTCTCTTTCTGCCGTTTCTCCTAATAAAATAAAGTTTTCTGCATCCATTCCCCCTTTTACCATATATGCTATCTCTTCAGTTTTTGGATCTATAAATAAATGGGTAGGATATGCTGTAACTTTATATTTTCGTGCAATTTCTTTTCCTTCTCCTTTTTCAGCGTCAACAGAATAATTAATAAATAGCTTATTATAAACAGCAGCCACTTCTTTTTTAGGAAAAACATTTTTATCCATCATTTTACAGGGGCCACACCAAACAGCATAAGCGTCAAGATAAATTAATTTATCCTCTTTTTTTGCCTTTTCTACAACTTTCGCCCAAGGGCCTTTTTCAAAATCAATACCTTGAGCATAAGCTACATTAAATATTAAAAAACAAATTATAATCGGTGAAATCCACTTTGCCATTTTCATAATTCAACTATTTGTAGCAAATATAAAGATTTATTAAGCACTCAAAAATAAATTTCTTAAATTTGCAAGGTAAATTCTACTATTTAAATGTTAATAGACCTATATATTAAAAATTTTGCAATAATTGAGGAGGTGAAATTAGAATTCGATTCTCAACTTAATGTACTTACTGGTGAAACAGGAGCAGGGAAATCTATAATTTTAGGAGCTTTATCCCTTATTTTGGGTGCACGCATTGATAGTGCTCTACTTTTAAACAAGTCAGAAAAATGTATAGTAGAAGCACGATTTGATGTGCGTAAAAATTCTGATATTCAAAACTTATTTAAAGAGATTGATTTGGATTATGAGGAAATCACAATTATAAGAAGAGAAATAAATACACAGAATAAAAGTCGTGCTTTTGTGAATGACACGCCTGTTACCCTGCAAGTGCTAAAAAGAATATCTGAACTTTTAGTGGATTTACATAGTCAATTTGATACCAGTAATTTAAAAAACCAACAATTCATTTATGAAGTGGTGGATGCACTTGGACACCATGAAATTTTATTGAAAGAATACCAGACTGCTTATAAAAAACAAAGAAAACTTCTTCAAGAGATAAATGAATTAGAAGAAAGCATTCATAAAAACCAACAAGAAAGTGATTATTTTCAGTTTTTATATGAAGAGTTAGAAAATGCAAATTTAATAGAAAAGGAAGAAGAGGCATTAGAAGAAGATATTAAAAAACTAGAAAATGCAGAAGAAATTTTACAAAGACATTCTTTCACTGATTCTTTATTAAATGAGGAAGAGCAAGGCGGGATTTCATTATTAAAAAAAGCTTTATCTGAAATTGATAAACTGCAGACTCTCAACAAGTCATATGAAGAAATATACGACAGGCTTAATAGTTGTTTTATTGAATTAGAGGATATAGCACAAGAGCTAGATCATGTAGCAAATAATTCTTCAGAATTGGATCCGTCTTCCTTGCAGAGTTTAGAAGAAAGGAGAAGCATCCTCTTTCATCTATTCAAAAAGCATCAAGTTTCTAGCTCAGAGGAGCTATTAAATATTCAAAAAGAATTACATGAAAAATTGCAATTGGAAGGGAATTTGGAGCAAAGGTTAGAAGTGTTAAAAAAAGAGTGGAAGTCGGAAATTGCTCTTGCAAATGCGAAAGCTAGTGATTTATCCAAGGCTAGAATTAGAACCATTAAGAACTTTGCTCCTAAGATTAATGAGCTTATCCATTTAATTGGTATGCCAAATGCTGAATTACAATTAGCACAAAAAGAAATTGATTTGCATAACTTGGGTAAGGATCATTTACAATTTTTATGGGATGCAAATAAAAGTGGGCAGTTTAACTCTTTGGATAAAGTAGCTTCAGGCGGGGAATTGAGTCGCATCATGCTATGCATTAAAACATTTACTGCAGAAGCTTTACAATTACCCACATTGATATTTGACGAGGTAGATACTGGCATTTCTGGAGAGGCAGCTAGGCAAGTAAGTTTACTTCTCGAAGAATTAAGCAAGAAACATCAAGTTTTGTGTATTACCCATTTAAGTCAAGTTGCATCGAAAGGCAAACATCATTTTTATGTTTATAAAATGGAAATAGATGGTAAAGTAAAAACAAATATTAAAATTTTAAACAAAGAAGAACGAATAGAACATATTTCAGAAATGATTAGTGGTGGTCAAGTAACTGAAGAAATTCGTAGTCATATTGCAAATCAATTGAATTATTAACAAAGTTTAAAACCTTAATATCTCGAAGCTTTTATATCTTTGCATTATCATTACTAGAAATACTATCTATTATGTTAAACAAACACATTGTATTATTTTTCATTATTTACCTTAGTCAAAGCTTTGTTTATGCACAGAAAGTAAGTTTGAATCCAGAAGTTGGTATAAATCTTAGCAGTTTGCATCATAGCGATTCTTATCAAGATATTAAAAATAATACCATAGGAGTAAAAGCTGGCTTGGCTTTAAACATACCTATCACAAAGCGAATTTTCATTCAACCTGGTGTCTATTTTGATATGCGCGGAGCTAGAATTCAAGAAGAATTTAATGGATTAGTTCAAGAAAACGACTATACTTTAAATTATTTACAAATTCCTATACATCTTCAAACTGAATTGCCCATAGGTGTTTTGGGAGAATTATTTGTCCATGTAGGACCCTATGTAGGATGGGGCATAAATGGTCGAAAAGAAGTAAGTATAAACAACATCAAGGAGAAAGCAATGGACGCATTTGGAGATGATGAAGAACAATTGAAAAATATAGACTTCGGATTAAATATTGGAGCTGGATACCGAACTCCTTTTGGGATTTACGCACGTGTACAATATGGTTATGGAATGGGAAATTTAAGCAATATCAGTTCAGAAAGTATTCAAAATAGAGTTTGGAATATTGGCTTGGGATGGACCATAGGGGGCTAAAGTAAAAACATTTTTTAAATTCAGTGTATTCCTATATTCTTAGTTTCATAAAATATATCTCCAAAACTTCAACTATTTTTTCCCGATTGTTAAAGCTTTATTCTAAGAATTGGTTTAGCTTGCAACTTTCTAGTGAAAATATAGACTGTGAATAAATTTTTACTTTTTAGTTTATTAATTGCTTTTAGCTTCATCTCCTTGATGGTAGGAAGCAAATCTATTGCTATTAATGAACTATTCTCAATGGACGAGGAGCAGTTTCTTGTTTTCACAGCAAGTAGAATTCCGCGCACTTTATCTTTACTTATTACTGGAGCAGGAATATCTGTTGCAGGTTTTATTATGCAACAGATAGCACAAAATAAATTTGTATCTCCCACTACTGCTGGAACCTTAGATGCAGCAAAGATGGGAATTTTATTTGCCTTAATATTCCTACCTGATGTGGGATTGTTTGGAAAGATTTCCTTTGCATTGGTATTTTGTTTTATAGCAAGCTTAATTTTTATTTTATTAATTAAACGCATTCAAATTAAAGATATTGTAATAGTGCCACTATTAGGTATTATGTTTGGTAATGTATTAAGTGCAATTGCCACCTATTTTGCAATAAAGTATAATATTGTACAAAATGTTGAAGGTTGGTTAATGGGTGATTTTTCTGGTATTTTACAAGGACAATATGAAACACTTTATTTAATAATTCCCATAGTTGCTATTTCTTATTTATTTGCTTATCAGTTCACTTTAATAGGAATGGGAGAAAGTTTTTCCAAAAATTTAGGTGTTAGTTATAATACCTTTTTATATATAGGTTTACTGTTGGTTTCCTTAACTGTGAGTGCAAGTGTAGTTACTGTAGGAGTTATTCCATTTTTAGGTTTAATTATTCCCAACTTAGTGCGTATGTACAAAGGAGATAATTTACGTAAGAATCTGCCATTTATAGCCATGTATGGTGCTTTGTTTTTACTAGTATCAGACATATTTGGAAGGATAATCATTGCTCCATATGAAATCCCAATAGGATTAATGGTAGGAGTAATAGGAGGGCTTATCTTTTTTTATTTAATCTTTAGAAGGCAAAAATAATATGATAAAGAGAAAAATAGGAATATTAGTTATTGCTTTATTAATTTGTATTGCATTATTTATGTTTTACGGATTAGGTAGCAATTTGTCCTATATTCTTCCTAAAAGAGCAATAAGAGTTTGGACCATCATAGTAGTTGCTAGCAGCATTGGCTATTCTTCCATTATTTTTCAGACTATTACGCAGAATAAAATACTAACCCCCTCCATTATGGGATATGAATCGGTCTTTATTTTATTTCAAACTATTTTAGTATTTCTTTATGGAGATAAGACCTTCCAAGTTTTACAACATAGTGGAAATTTCTTATTATCTACCTTAGCCATGCTGGTATTTTCCTTATTTATTTATTTGATTATTTTTAAGAATCATCAACAAAATATTTATCAGCTGCTTTTAATAGGATTGATTTTAGGTACTTTATTTCAAACTTTAAGTAGCTTTTTACAAATAATTATTGATCCAAATGAATTTTCTATTATTGAAAACCACATGTTTGCTTCTTTTAGTAATATGAATACAGGCTTATTAAGCTTAGCAACTGGATTATTAATAATTAGTTTTGCTATAGGTCAATATTTTATAAAATATTTAGATATCCTAGCTTTAGGAAGAGAACATGCTATTAATTTAGGTGTACCTTATAATAAAATGGTACAAGTCTTATTATTAATAATATCTATTATGGTATCTGTATCGACTGCCTTGGTGGGCCCTATTTTATTTTTAGGAATTTTAGTGAGTAATATAACTTACCAATATCTACCTACGCATAAGCATAAATATTTATTATTGGCATGTAGTTTGATTTCTTGTATAGTAGTATTCTTAGGACAATTCCTTATAGAACACATATTTAATTTCTCCACTGCAGTGAGTATTATTATTAACTTTATAGGAGGAGTTTATTTTATTTATTTAATTTTAAAATCGAGGAAATAGGAATGTTGGCATTTGAAAATATTTCAAAAAAGTATGGGGACAGGGTTATTTTAGATAAAATAACAGCGGAATTACAACCTGGCAGAATTACAGCTTTAGTGGGCACTAATGGCTCTGGTAAGAGTACTTTATTATCAATTTTAAGTAGGTTAATTGAGGCTGATAATGGAAGTGTAAGTTTATATGAACAACCTTTAGATACTTATAAACCAAATGAATTGGCCAAGAAAATGTCTATAATGAAGCAAGCAAATCATATGGACGTAAAGTTAACAGTAAAAGATTTGATTTCATTTGGAAGATTTCCCTATTCTAAAGGTAGATTAACAAAAGAAGATTTAAAGAAAGTTGAAGAAGCTATAGCTATTGCAGAATTAACAGAATATCAGGATAGTTATATAGATGAACTAAGTGGAGGTCAAAGACAAAGAGCATTTTTAGCAATGATAATTGCTCAAGATACGCAAACTATTTTATTGGATGAGCCTTTAAATAATTTAGATATTAAACACTCCATGCTTGTAATGGGAACCCTGAGGAAATTGGTAAACAAGTTTGGTAAAACTGTAGTAATTGTATTGCATGAAATTAATTTTGCTTCCCATTTTGCAGATTATATTATTGCAATGAAAGATCAAAAAATCAAATACCACTTACCTACCCAAGAGTTTATACATCAAGGTAAACTTAAAGAAATATTTGGAGTAAATTTTGATATAATTGAACATAGAAATAAAAAAATTTGTAGTTATTTTAATAATTTTTAAAACAGAAAAACATGAAATTTCAAAAATTGATTGCCAGCATATCCATAGTAGCATTATCTTTTATCGGATGTCAAGAAAATAATACTTCAACAGGAAGCACTAATAAAGAGACTATGGAATTTACCCATAAACTTGGTACTACTAAAGTTACAGTTAAACCAGAAAGAGTTGTAGTCTTGGATATTGGTGCTGTAGAAACTTTTGATGAATTGGGATTAAAATTTGTAGGTTTACCTAAAAATAGTTTGCCGCCCTATTTAGAAAAATATAAAGATGACAAAAGCATTGAAAATGTAGGAACAGTCAAGGAAGTAAATTTCGAAAAAATTCATGCTTTAAATCCAGATTTAATTATCATTTCCACCCGTTTAGAAACTTCCTACGATGAATTATCTAAGATAGCTCCCACTCTTTTTTATGATATTGATCCTTTGAACTATATTAGTACCTTTGAGGCTAATACGAGAATGGTGGGCAAACTTTATGGTTTAGAGGATGATGTAGAAGAAAAACTCCAAGAGATACGTTATAAAATTGATGAGGTCAAAAATGGCTTAGAAAACTTTGATGAAAAAGGCTTAGTGGTTTTATTTAATAATGGCAATTTTTCTGCTTTTGGTCAAGAATCAAGATTTGGCTTTGTACACAAAGTAATGGGGATTGCTCCGATTATTGATGATTTGGAAGTTTCGCGCCATGGTCAAAAGATTTCAAATGAATTTATTTTAAATGCAGATCCAGATTACTTATTTGTAATTGATAGAAATGCTGTTGTAACTCGTAATCCTTCTAAAAAAGAAGACATTGAAAATAAACTTATTAAAGAAACGCAAGCTTATAAAAACAATAAAATTGTTTACTTAGATCCATTTGTATGGTATTTATCACAAGGTGGTTTGACCTCTACAAGAAAAATGGTAGATGAAATAGAGAAAGGAGTTGCTCAGAATAAAGATTAATTTTCAATTAGAAAAATAAAATTACAGCCTGTTACTAATCTAAAAATAGAATATATAACAGGCTACATTTTTTATTACCAGCAAAATAAGAATTAACCCTAATAGTACCTTCGGAACTAATCTTGGTTACTCAAAAAACCACCTTAGTTTATAAATTGCTGATAAATAATATTCTATTATGAATAATTATTGAAATAACAATAAGCCAAATTTAGGGTATAGTATTTTCATTTAGTTAGGATTCATTTTATATCTTGTTTGTTACCAACCCTTTGCAATACCAAAGTACAGCGACATGGCTTGATACCACAAAGCTATTTGAAATAAGCCTTACAAATAAAGCGTGTTAGATTTTTATAAATTTACAGTTATTAATACATTATCTTATCCTAATTAACAACTTCCTTTAGTTCTGTATCTAATTTTATTAGAGCAGGAACTTTGGTTTCTTTATTATTTATTTGCATTAAAAGATCTCCATTATAATTTTCACTGATTGAAGCTTTAACAGGCCATCCGGTTCTTTTGTCTAATTTAAATTCTCCTTTTAAAGTTCCTTTCATTCTAAATTTAGTTTCATATCCATTCACCATAATAGGATTTTCTTTTTTATTTGGACTTAGATTTCCATCAAGTTCAACAATCCAAAAATCTTCTTCCTCACCAACAAGTTCATAATTATTTTTTAAGCTACCGCCAACTTGTGTTAAATGCTCTGTTTGATCCGTCCATTTATATCCTTTTTTAACTTTTTTATTTGGAGCCACCTTTGTAAAAAGTTCTATTTGACCACGAATATACCTTTCATTAAATTGTTCTAATAATTGATTTTTAACTTCTATTTTTTCTTCTAAACTCAGCCCGGGCAATTCACTTTGATTAATTATTTTATCAAAGTATTTATCCAAGTCATCCAATATTGTTATTCTACCTATTGGATCTATACCTATTTTTAAAGGAAATTTATCCATATTTGCAAAAACATGACTTATAGGATTTTCATCAGGATTATTTCCATCAATAGTTAATGTTCCTACATTTAAATGCACATTTAAACTCATGTTAGAAAATGTCAGTTCTGCAGTATATTGATTGTTATCCGCATTAATAATCTTTAAAACTAATAATTGATGCAAATCCGAGTTGGTAATTTGTGTTTGACCCATTAAGGTTTGTTCTCCTTCAAAATGCGTATATATATCTAAAGTATAGGAAAATCCTTCCTCTAAATTTAAGAATAAGTTATCCTTAGATTTACATGCAAATAAAGAGAAGAAGAGGAATACAACGGTGAGAGTTTTATAATTTTTAATCATAAAGAATTTTTTAATAAAATAAATACTATTTTATGGTTTATAATAGACTGGCTTTTAAATAAGAGATTAAAACATAAAATTAATAAAAATTCTTTTTATTTCAATGATTTATAATAAATATCGACTATATAAAATAGATAAAGTAACAAAAAAGCAAAAATTCACTTAATTCATTTAATTTTGTCAAGAATATGGAAAATATGCAAGCTAGAATCTTATTATCAACTCTAAATTCAAAATATATACATATGAATTTAGCCATTCGTATATTATATGATTTGAATCATGAGAAGCACAATTTAGATTGGAAAGAATTCACAATAAAATCGGAACATAAAGAAATTGTCGAGTATTGTATAGAATATGATGTGGTATGTTTCAGTTGTTATATATGGAATATTACTCAAACTATCGCTGCAGCAAAAGCAATAAAAGCAGCTAAACCTAATATAAAAATACTTTTAGGAGGACCAGAAGTAAGTTATGAGTGGGAAAATGTAATTGCTGAAGATTGCATAGATTACATTATAACAGGAGAAGGAGAAATTCCTTTTAAGGCATTTGTTGAACAATATCCTAATATAGAGAATGTTCCTAATTTAATATATAAGAATGAGCAATTTGAAATACATTATAATCGACAAGCTGTATTTTTTGATATTGAAGAATTAGTTGATAGAAATCCATATCAATACGATCCTCCAGAAGATTTAAAGAGAAAAATTTCCTATATAGAAACTTCAAGAGGTTGTCCTTATAAATGCGAGTTTTGTTTGGCAAGTTTAGACAATAAAGTGCGTTATTTAGACAATGCAACCATTAAAAACAATTTAAAATATTTAATGGATAATGGAAGAATTATTAAATTTTTAGATAGAACTTTTAATATCAAGAAAGATTTCACCATTGATATGTTTAGTTTTATATTAGAAAATCGTTCTCCAGACAATGTTTTTCAATTTGAAATCACAGCAGATATAGTCCATAAAGATATTATTGCTTTTATTCAAGAAAAAGTACCTCCAAATATTTTCCGTTTTGAAATTGGTGTTCAAACTGTAAATCAAGAAAGTAATAGAGAGGTAGGTAGAAAACAGAACTTTACGAAAACTAGTGATATTATCAATCAATTAAAAGATAAAATCATAATGCACTTGGATTTAATCGTAGGACTACCATTAGAGGATTTTAAAAATTTGAAATACAGTTTTGAAGAAACTTTTTTACTTTATCCTCCAGAATTGCAATTTGGTTTTTTAAAATTTTTAAAAGGAACACCGTTAAGAGAAAAGTACCGAGAACATGGTTATGTATTTGATCCTAATCCACCATATGAAATCATAAGAAGTGATTATTTATCAGAAGAGGAATTAGAGTTAGCGAGAAAATTAGAAAAATCATTAGAAATATATTGGAATAAAAAACGAGCAATACATTCTCTTCGTTATGTAAGTAAAAAGTACAGTATATTCGATTTTTTACTCGATTTAGGTATCTATTTCGGCGAACGACATAAATATCATAAACATAGTTTAAACGATATTTACACCTGCTATATTGATTTTATTAAAGAGAATTATAAAGAAGACACTACGCTTTTAGACTTAGCTTATATAGACTATTATTTATACAATAAATTACGTCCACAGGATATATTTTCATTAGAATTAGAACGTAAAGAGCACTTCTCTTGGGTAGAAAAATTAAAATTAAACCATAATCAATACAGATTCTCCATGTTTCCCATATCTTTTTCTTGGAATGATTGGGTAGAACATGAACTTATAACACCAAAAGAGGAGATGATGATTATACATTTTAATGGAAGAGAAGAGCCTAAGGCTTCTAGTGCAAGTTTGGAGAAAGAAAATGCATAAAAGGCATTTTCTTTCTTTAAATTTTTCTAATTTTAACGTTTTAATAAAATAATCAATGTGAGCAGATATGATAATGTACCTATAATAATTACATTAAAGCGTTTTATAGGTTCTATATTAGATTTTTTTTATCCAATATTCAAACCATTTTTGCCAAAGAATACCTATAAATATTTGGTTTGTGGGGGCACTACGACCTTAATAGGATTATTTAGTTATTTTTTAGCTTATAATTTTATCTTTTTAAATAACTATTGGGAAATTTTTGGCATTCAAATTACAAGATATATTGCTGCATATATATTTTCTTTTTTGGTTGCATTTCCTATTGGTTTTTTCTTCAATAAATTTATAGTTTTCACGACCTCAACTTTAAAAGGTCGCGTACAATTATTTCGTTATTTACTTATTCAGGGTATTAATATTATACTAAACTGGTCCTTATTGCATTTATTTGTTGGATATTTTGGGTTTTGGGCAACACCATCTCAAACTTTGGTTACAGGCATTTTAGTTATCCTCAGTTATTTTTTCCAAAAATATGTAAGCTTTAAAACGGATGAAACAAAAATATCGTAACTTCGGCTAGGTATTTAGGCCTCGTAGTTTAATGGATAGAACGAGAGATTCCGGTTCTCTAGGTCGGGGTTCGATTCCCTGCGAGGCTGCTTGTTTAAAAGAGAGAAGTTTTATATATTTATATTTATCTCTTTTACATTTTAAATAAACATGAACAAAGTAATTACACATATTCATTTAATTTTTATAACAATACTACTCTCTTTCTCCAGTAGTTTTGCTTCAGAGCTCATGAAAGGAAAGGTGGTAAAGAAAGGCAGTGAAGAACCTTTGGATATGGTAACAATAACCAATCAAAACACTAAAGAGAAAGTATATAGCAAAGAAGATGGAAGTTTTGCCATAAAAGTTTCCCCTGGAGATGAAATTGAATTTAGAAAAATGGGGATGCAAATCGAACGTACTACAATTCGTTCAGGTCCCATACCATTTTATCACGTATCCTTAGAGACTGGAGCTTTTGAACTTCCTACAGTTTTTATAAAAGATCATAGTTATAAAGAAGACTCCATTCAAGCCTTAATTATGTTTGAACATGCTTTAAGAGCTGAAAGAAAAGAGGATGTAAACTTCTTAAGTAATCCCTTTGTATTATTAGATAAACGAGCAAGACAAATTTGGAGATTTCAAAAGATGTTTGATTATTATGAATCTGAAAAATATATTGATTATGTATTTACCGAAGATTTAGTTTTGCGAATTAATCCTGATTTCAATCTAGATTATATGGATTATTATATGAAAGAGTTTCGTCCGACTTATATTCAGTTAAAAAGTTGGACACGATATGAATACTTAGAATATATTAAATTAACCAGTAATAAATTCTTAAAAAAATAAAAATGTATTGGAGTAAATTAAGAAATAGAGAGATAAAAAGAAGAGTTTTTGAGGCATTAGGAAAAAATTTAAATTACCAACACCAACCAATTTTAGGGCTTCCTGCAACCTATCTTGATCAAGAGCAGTTTTACTTTAATGCTCCCTTTTTAAAAGATGCAGCTTTTTTATCTGTTTTAATTCATAATCCAAATCATATTGGCTGTCATACCTATAGTCAAGGGGAAGAATATTTTAGAGGAACACAGGAAATTGAGATAGAATTGTTGAGAATTTGTGCAGAGCAAATTTTTAAAGCTAAGCCCAATGATTTTGATGGCTATGTTGCCCCGGGTGGAACAGAAGCAAATATACAAGCTGTTTGGATGTATAGAAACTATTTCATGAAAAATAAAGGGATAAAATCTTCAGAAATAGGATTAGTTTTTTCAGAAGATGTACACTATTCAGCTTATAAAGCTTGTGATTTACTTCAAGTAAAGGCTATAGAAATACCCGTTATTGAACATAACAGAAAATGGAACCCTGATAATTTAAAAGAAAAATTAAAAGAAGCTAAAGAGAATGGAATTAAGCACTTTATCGTATTTTTAAATATGGGTTCAACCATGTTTGGTAGTGTAGATATGCCTGAGGATATTTTGCCTATAGTTGAAGAATATGCTGAGGAGTATTGGGCGCATGTAGATGGTGCTTTTGGTGGCTTTATTTACCCTTTTACCAATACAGAAAATCCTTTAAATTTTGAACATCCTAAAATTGCTTCTGTAACAATTGATGGACATAAAATGTTACAAGCTCCCTACGGAACTGGAATATTCTTGTGTAAAAAAGGATGGATTCAAAATACACAGACCGAAGAAGCTTCTTATGTACAAGGTACAGATTTCACTTTATGTGGTAGTCGTTCAGGTGCAAATGCAATATCTATATGGATGATTTTAAAAACTTATGGTTCAACAGGATGGTCCTATAATATGGAAAGGCTATTAGATAGAACAGATAGCATTTGTGATGCATTAGAAGAAATGGGAATAAATTACTTTCGAGATCCATACATGAATATCGTGACAATGCGTGCAAGTGATATTCCTAGAAGAGTGGCTGAAAAATATCATTTAGTAGCAGATGATTTTGAAAACCCAAAATGGTGGAAAATTGTTACTATGATGCATGTTGAAAAACCAATTATAGATCAATTTTTAATTGATTTAAAAAGAAAATCTGTATCTGAAGATTTATTAGATTAAAAGTTAAGAAATACAAATAAAGCTATAAACCTATTCAAATTATGAAAAAATTTGAGAAAAAATGAGTTTATAGCTTTATTAATTAGGCACTTTCATAATTAGTATAAATACTTGATTATTAGCATAATATTTGTATTTTTATATAGAATAAACCCCGAAATAAGGCAATATCGCTCAAAATCGGGGTTTGTTTATAAAAATTCTATTATGAAAGTACAACTATTTACTGAAATACAAAAAGAATTTCAATTTTTTCCTGAACAAGATTTAG
>DATGSF010000246.1:0-3964 GCA_035302865.1 Chitinophagaceae bacterium | reverse complement strand
TTGGATAAAATTCACATCAAAAACTAAAAATAAAGTAATTATCTATGCAAATAAACCTTTAACTGAACCAGAGGATGAAGTTGCTCAAAGGAAATTAAAAGAACATTTTGCAAAGAATAATATTGAACCAACTATAGTTATACATAGAGGACATAGTTATTTCTTACCATCAACTATTGAAAACTTAACCCCTAGTGTTAAAGTAGTAGTTCTTGGTTCTTGCGGAGGTTATCATAATCTAGGACAAGTTCTAGATGCAGCTCCAGACGCACATATTATCAGTTCTAAACAAGTTGGTGCTTTAAGTGTCAATGTTCCAATTACAAATGCAATAAATGATCAATTACTTGCAGGAAAAGACTTAGATTGGGTTAATATTTGGAATGGATTAGATAATTATTTTAAAAGACAAGGAAAAGCACAACAAGAGTTATTTAATGATTACATTCCACCTAATAAAAATTTAGGAGCTATTTTTATTAAAGCTTATAGAAAATTAGATGTTATGGAATAATAATATCTTATGAATGATTATAAAACCCGAATAGAACCTTTATCTATTCGGTTTTTTTTCTGCTATTACATAGGAAACAGTATGGTTTGCTAAATATTATAATTTTTTCTCTATATGCAATTTGATTCTTTTTATTAATGTACTAATAAACAATTTAGAAAAAATATCACTTTCATACCTTTACACATTCTCAGAACGGAAATATTATCGAAGTCTACTATATTAAAGTGATATATAACTTGCCGCCCACGCGGAAGAAATTTATTGTCATTTCTAATATATCCTCCGCATTTAAATAACACACAAGTATTTCCTTAAAACCATTCATTCTTAAAGATATATTTTTAGTGAAATAAATTGAATTGCCTTTCTATTCATTTCCTCAGCATTTAATTATACTAAAATTGCATTTGTATTTTTAGTTGTTTTTTTCTAAATTATTAATGAGATTTATAAAAACAGAATGGAATAAATAGATTTCATTTTGCAATAATTCCACACAACTATATAATCATTAAGATCCAAGCACTCCATTATATAATCTCATAAAAATATCTAATAATATCAATACAGAATTCTTTAAAGTTCATACATTAATTTCACTACATGTTTTAAACCCAGAATATAAAAACGGCCGAAATGTAGGATACATTTCGGCTGCTTATAATTGGAATTTACTATTTAAATATTATAACTTAAATTCTCTATCTTTAATTTTACGATTTACTCGAACATTATCTAATTTTAAATTCATTTCTTGCCCCATCATACTTTGTTTAAGTTTACTCGGCACTTTATATTTAGATCCTTTCACTTCTTCATACTCAAGAATGTCTGTTAAAATCGTAACTGTTTGCCCTTGTATTTCCATTGTACCAATAGTACGGATAAGTAAACCAGTTTCCATATCATAATATTCAACCGTTTTCTTCTTACCATTATTTGCAAGTTTTTCAACAACATATGCTTTTTTCCCATCAACATCTTCCGTGTCTTGTAAATAATAACTCACACCATATTTATCTGGATTTAAAATACTTTGTAAATCCATCTCATCTTTCATTTCATCAATTTCTTCTTGAGTTAATTCTTTAGAAGAACCACCCATACCAGATTCCATACCTTTGTTACCATTAACCACTTTTCTTCTCATTTCCATTCCGCTAGCAACCATTACTTCTTTATACTTATCTGGACTTTGAATAATTCTTTGCATTTTTACTTCCTGCCCCATTTGGTTAAAGCTATACAACAAAGTAATATTATCTAATTCTTTTATTGCAGACTCACCGCCAATCGCATTAATATATTTTTTCACCACATCTTTGCTACTTACTCCGTCAATTACTCTATCTTCTCTTGGTTTCGTTTCCTTACCATAAGCATCGTAGTACTTAATTTCCCCATCTGCACTAAAACGTTTTAATTTTTCAATTTCACTAGGATTACCTACTACTATAATATGTGATTTTTCAGGTTGAATATACTTTTGAGCAGCTTTATGTAAATCATCAACAGTTAATTCTTCTACTGATTTAACATAATTCTTATAATACCCTTTAGGCAAGCGATACATATCTTCCATAATAGCAAAACGAGCAATAGTACTAGCTGACTCTAAGCTTCTAGAAAAAGAACCAATAATTGCATTCTTTGCACTTTGTAATTCTTCTTCACTTACTTTTTCATTTCTGATTTTATGCAATTCTTTTTGCATTTCCACGATAGAACTATCAGTTACTTCATTTCTTGCCATTACATGCACACTAACATTCCCAACAATATCGTCAGCATTGATTGAAGAATAAGAACCATAAGTCCAAGCTTTATCTTCACGCAAGTTTTGGAATAATCTACCTTGACTTCCACCACCTAAGATTTGATTTAAAGCTCTAGTTGTAATTACATCTTTGTGACCGGGTATCAAATGAATTGGATAAGCAATTTCAATAACACTTTGCACTGCTCCATCTCTTGCTGCAAAGCTCACTTGATTTTGTTCTGGAGCTAAAGCACCTGGATAACGAGCGATTGGAACTTGTTGTTCTTCCCATGCGCTAAAGTGTTTTTCTACAAGTCTTTTAGCTTCTTCAAAAGTAACATCACCTACAATAGCCAAATAGCCAACATTTGGTTTAAAGTAAGTGTTATAGTAAGATTTAACATCAGCTAATGTAATGTTTTTTAAAGTTTGAGGTGTTGTTACTTCACCATAAGGATGTCTATTTCCATATAATACCGTTGATTTTACATTCGATAACATGAATTCTGCATTATTTTCCCCCATTGACAATCCAGATTGCATTTGCAATAACAAACGATCTAGTTCTTTTTGTTGAAAATCAGCATTTAATAGAGCATCGCTCATTAATTCGAATAAATTATCAGCATGTTTTACCAAAGAACTTCCAGAAATCCCTGAACTTGATCCAGAAATTC
Organism: Chitinophagaceae bacterium; assembly: GCA_035302865.1. Lineage (GTDB taxonomy): Bacteria > Bacteroidota > Bacteroidia > Chitinophagales > Chitinophagaceae > DATGSF01. Next base: position 1,011 of record DATGSF010000246.1, on the reverse strand, counting down.
TAGCAGCAATCATATCTACTTCTTCATCAAATTCATTCTTAGTTCTTGATTTAGTTCCACTAGTAAGCAATGGTCCTACCAAAGAAGACACTCCTGCCTTACTTCCTTCCAGTTCTGGACGGATATCTAATATTACGGAAGCAGAGATAACAGGTAATTTATGATTTTCAACAACAAATACCTTTAATCCATTAGCCAAAGTAAAACTTTTTGCATCCGCTAAATTCAAGGTTTTTGCAGGACCAGGTTCGGGTCTTTTACTACGATCTAAGCTTTGGGAAAATGCAGGTTGCATCAAAGCTAACAGACCAATTGTGATTAATATCTTTCTCATTATTATTTAAATTTCTTATTGTATTATTAAAAATGTTGTATTTTATTTATTTTAAAACTATTTTGGCAAATAATGAATAATTAAAGCTTGATCTGCTTTTAAATATTCTCTTGCTACTCGATTAACATCCTCTATAGTTATATTCTGATAATTCTTTAAATCAGTATTGATTAATCCAGCATCTTTAAAAAATGTGTATTTAAATGCCAAATTTTGTGCAATACCTTCAACACTTGCATTTTGACGAATAAATGCGCTTTCAATTTGATTTTTTGCACGTTGGAATTCTTTTTCTGTTACTCCATTTTTAACTAATTTTTCAATTTCTTCTTTCATTGCTTTTTCAAGATCTTTCTCGCTCACATTCATATTTGCGATTCCATAAAACAACCATGGACTTGGATCTTCTAAAGGAAATAAAGCAGACATTACAGCTAGTGCTTTTTGATCATCCTCAACAATTTTTTTATTTAATCTAGAGCTAGCTCCATCAGATAAAATACTATTTAACATTTCTATAGCATAATAATCTTTCAATCCAGCTTTAGGTGCTTGATAAGCAAAAATCACCGCTGGTATTTGCACATCATCTCTAAATGTAACACGTTCCTCTTTCGTTCTTTTATCTTCTGAGATATTTGGTCTAGGGATCTCCTTAGTACCTTTAGGAATATCAT
>DATGSF010000245.1:0-19355 GCA_035302865.1 Chitinophagaceae bacterium | reverse complement strand
TGGTATTTAATATTTCATTTACATACTGGTCTTTTGCGTTATTCAAATTCGGCAGATTTTATACGAATAATAAAAACCAACCTATTAGGTCATATCAGCACCCTTATTTTATTTTATTTATTTATTCAATTTGAAATTTTAGATTCTAGTAAAGCTTTACTTGCTTTAGTTTTTTCTTTTTTTATTTCCTGTAGCATTTTTATATTTTCCAGAATATTGGTAAAGGGATTGTTTATCTCATTTTACAAAAAAGAAAATAAAGAAAATGATACTCCTGTCTTAATTTATGGCTCTGATCAAAACTCTGTAATGATAAAGCATGCATTAGAAAACTTATCTCAAGAATCTTACAAAATTATCGGCTTTATTGATCCTCAGAAATCAATGACTCGAAAATTTATAGAACAAAAGAAGGTTTATCATTTTTTAGAATTAAGAAAATTAAAATCTAATTATTCAGATTTAAAAATTATTCTAACGAATAGTGAACTCAATATAAAGCCTAAATCTTTATTGGTAGATTTAGCATTAAAACATCATATAAAAATAATTACAATACCTCCAGCTGAAGATTGGATTCAAAATGCCTCTTTAAACGTTCGAGATATTAGACAACTTCAAATTGAAGATTTATTGCAAAGAGAACAAATTGAGATAGATTTCACTTCTATTCAAAAATATTTAAAGAACAAAAGAGTTTTAATAACTGGCGCTGCAGGTTCTATAGGTTCTGAAATAGTTAAACAAGTTGTAGACTTTGAGCCATCTAAAATAATCCTTTGTGATATTGCTGAATCTCCACTATATGAAGTAGAACTAGAATTAAAAGATGCCGAAGTAGCAATTCCATTAGAAGTAGCGGTTGCAGATATTAAAAACAGTTATAGGATGCGAAAGCTATTTGAACTTACTAGACCTGAAATAATTTTTCATGCTGCAGCGTATAAACATGTACCATTAATGGAAAACAATCCCTACGAGGCAGTTAACACCAACATTAAGGGAACCAAAAATCTAGCTGATTTATCACTTGAATTTAACGTGGAAAAATTTGTAATGATATCTACAGACAAAGCTGTAAATCCTACTAACATTATGGGTGCTAGCAAACGTATTGCTGAGATTTATGTACAAGCACTAAATGACCACCAAAAATCCAATTATCAAAATGATAATACCACGCAATTTGTCACAACGAGATTTGGAAACGTGTTAGGATCAAATGGTTCCGTCATACCTAGATTTCGCAAACAAATTGAAAAAGGAGGACCATTAACTGTTACTCATAAAGATATTACACGTTACTTCATGACAATATCCGAGGCTGTTCAATTAGTATTAGAAGCAGGGATAATAGGAAAAAATGGAGAAATATTTGTATTTGATATGGGAAGTCCAGTACGTCTCTATGATATGGCTTTGCAAATGGTGTATCTATCGGGTTTGGAAGTTGACAAAGATATAGAAATAAAAATAACAGGATTAAGGCCTGGAGAGAAGCTATTTGAAGAGCTACTAAATGATGAAGAAAGCACTTTACCTACTCATCACAAAAAAATAAGAATTGCAAAAACACGATCTTATTCCTTTTCGAAAATTGAGAAGGAAATTACTCATTTAATAAATTTGACAGAATATGATAGCAATGAAGAAATTGTACGACAAATGAAAAAAATAGTACCCGAATTCATAAGTCAAAATTCAGAATTTAGTAAATTGGATCAGATTTCAATTTAAAATCAGATAAATTCATAATTCTTTTAATACATATACGTAAATTCATTTTATTCCTATGAAATATTTTATCATTGCTGGAGAACCAAGTGGAGATTTACATGGCGGATCATTAGTGGAGCAAATCTATAAAAATGATGAAGATGCTATTATAATTGGTTGGGGCGGCAAAAATATGGAAAGTAAAGGAATGAAAAAACTAAAGGACTATAAGGATTTAGCTTTTATGGGATTTGTGGAGGTTGTTCAACACTTGCCAAAGATATTACAAAATATCAAGGATTGTAAAAATCAAATTTTAGAATTCCAACCAGACGTAGTTGTATTTATAGACTACCCTGGTTTTAATTTAAGAATAGCAAAATGGGCGAAAGAAAACGGTTTTAAAACAGCATATTATATATCTCCTCAAGTTTGGGCATGGAAAGAAAATAGAATCAATTCTATTAAAAAGCATATTGATGAGATGTTAGTAATCCTACCTTTTGAAAAACAATTTTATGCTAAACATGGGGTTGAAGTAAAATATGTGGGACACCCAATGACAGAAAGAGTCATGAAAAGTTTACATGAGCCTTTTCCAAAATCTTGGAGCAAAAAGCCGATTATTGGATTATTACCTGGAAGTAGAAAACAGGAGGTAAAAAAGCATTTATCAATTATGGAAAAGGTAGCCACATTTTTCCACGATTACGATTTTTATATTTCGAAAGTATCTCACCTAGACTATGCAATATATGAACCCTATTTAAAACGTTCTAATGTACACTTGTTTGAACAAACAAATTCTGATATTTTTAAGTTATCCGAAGCAATAATAGTTGCTAGCGGGACTGCAACCTTAGAAGCGGCGTTGTATGGAACACCTCAGGTTGTTTGCTACAAAGGGAATTGGGTTTCCTACATTTTAGCAAAGTCATTGATTAAGGTTCCTTATATTTCCTTAGTTAATTTGATATTAAATAAAAATGCTGTAGAAGAACTAATTCAAGAAGACTGTAATGCCACAATGATTGCAACAGCTCTTCAAAGATTGTTTCAATCTGACAAGGCTGATGCACTTCAACAAGATTATACGAAACTATGGGAAGTATTAGGCCAAAAAAATGCATCCTTTGAAGCTAGCAAAGCTATAATCAAATTAGCACACTCTTAGTTTAGAAATAAAAAAACGTTGCTAAATAATTAAAACTTATTCTACTTCTAATTATCTAGCAACGATTCAAAATATCTTATTTTAGATTACTGATTCATTGTTTGCAATAAAAACTCTTCGTTATCTCTACTTCCTTTCATGTGTTGCAATATGGTTTTCATTGCTTCTTCGGTAGTCATATCTGCTAAATGTCTTCTTAAAATAAGAGTTTTATTCAATATCTCTTCAGATAATAATAAATCTTCTCTTCTGGTAGAAGAATTTAAAACATCGATAGCTGGGAAGATACGTTTATTAGATAACTTTCTATCTAAAACTAATTCCATATTACCTGTACCTTTAAATTCTTCAAAAATAACCTCGTCCATTCTAGAACCAGTTTCTATTAAGGCTGTAGCTAATATTGTTAATGAGCCACCATTTTCAATTTTTCTTGCCGCACCAAAAAATCGTTTAGGTACCTGCATTGCATTTGCTTCAACTCCTCCACTTAAAACCTTACCTGATGCTGGTGCAACTGTATTATGAGCACGTGCTAAGCGCGTGATTGAATCCAGTAAGATTACAACATCATGACCAACTTCAACTAAACGTTTAGCTTTTTCTAAAGCTAATTGCGATACTCGCACATGTTTTTCTGCAGGTTCATCAAAGGTAGAAGCTATTACCTCAGCATTCACACTTCTTTCCATGTCAGTTACCTCTTCTGGACGTTCATCAATAAGCACTATCATAAGATAGGACTCAGGGTGATTTTTGGCTATAGCATTTGCAACTTCTTTTAACAACATTGTCTTACCTGTCTTTGGAGGTGCTACTATTAATCCTCTCTGTCCTTTTCCAATTGGAGAAAACAAATCTAGGATTCGAATGCTATAACGGTTTTGTTCAGTAAATAAAGTAAATTTTTCATTTGGGAATAAAGGTGTGAGGTAATCAAATGGAACACGCTCTCTAATTCTTTCAGGGCTAATACCATTAATACTTTCAACTTTTAATAATGCAAAATACTTTTCTCCTTCCTTAGGTGGCCTCACACTTCCTTTAACAGTATCTCCTGTTTTTAATCCAAACAATTTAATTTGAGAAGGGGAAACATAAACATCATCGGGAGAACTCAGGTAATTATAATCGCTACTTCTCAAGAACCCATAGCCATCGGACATCATTTCAAGTAGTCCTTCTGTTGTAATAACTCCATCAATCTCTAAATCGAAGTTATCTTCTTTTTTTCTCGGTTTATCTTTATAAGAATTATCTTCAGACGACTCTTCTATTTTCTTATTTGAAGTTTTTTTAGCCTCTACATTTTTTTCTTCAGATTTTGTCTCTTCCACTTTTTTAACACTCTCTCTTTTCTCTTCTTTTGGAACTTCTTTAGCAATTCGTTTTCTTTTTGGACGCTTTTGTTCCACTTTATTGCTCTTACTTTCTTCTTCCGTTTCTTGAGTTTTAACCACAGGCTTTTCTTGTTGGTTATATTCTTTTTCTTTTGCCTGACTCGAATTCTTATGAATTATTTTCTTGCGTGGTTTTTGAGAAGTGTCTTTTTTTTCTGCATTAATTGCAGCTTGCTTATCTAGAATCTGATAAATCAAGTCTTGTTTATTATATTTTCTATATCCTTTTATTTCCAGTAAATCTGCAATTTCATGCAATTCTGGAACTATCATATCGTTAAGTTGTAATATATCGTATTGCGTCATTAGAATATTAAATTTTAGTCTTGTGACTATTTATTATTAGACTTTTTAAAAAATTAATTATTGAAAAGAGTGGTGGTATTTTTGAGGAAAGCTTTAGTATTCAGCTATTTATCTTGTATTCTTCTTGAATTTAATGTAAAATTACAAATAAAAACTTAAATACCTAACTTATAATAAGTTTATTTTATAAACTTCAAATTAATCACCTCTTGCTTTGTAAGCATCCTCCATTTTCCTCTTGGCAAGTTTTTCTTTGTTAAATCTGCGAAAACAACTCTATCTAAATGCTTTACATCATATCCTAAACTTTCAAAAATTCTGCGAACAATTCTATTTCTTCCTGAATGAAGTTCTATGCCTACAATATTATTTTCATCTAAGACAGAAACTGCATCCACTTCAATAGGGCCATCCTCTAAAACCAAACCTTTTTTAATAGCTTGGATATGCGTTGAACTTATTGCCTTGTCCAAGGTTACTTGATATATTTTTTTTATCTCATACTTTGGATGTGCTAGTTTTTGAGTAAGTTCACCGTCATTTGTAAGCAATAATAAGCCCGTGGTATTCCTATCTAAGCGACCCACTGGGTAAATCCGTTGCTTTATGGAGTGTCTAAATAAATCCATTACTGTTCGTCTGCCTTTTGGATCGTCTGTAGTTGTGATATAACCTTTAGGTTTATTTAGTAATATGTATACTAGTTCTTGTTGTTCTCTAATGATTTTATCTTGATAAGATACTCTATCTTTACTTTGGACTTTATAACCTGGTTCTAAAACAACAGTATTATTAACTTTAATTTTTCCTTCTTTAATTAAGCTAACAGCATCTCTTCTACTGCATATCCCTGCTCTAGAAATATACTTATTAAGAGGCATTTGCTCTTCAATTTTAAATTTATTTTTATTCTTTTTATAAGTTTTTTTGTGTCTTATTTCCCGCTCTTCGCTTTTATTCTTTTGAGTGGAATTGCTGGTTTCTCTATTAGAATTTCTCTTTGATGAGATTCTTCTTCTATTATCATTACTTTTTTTCATTATTATTGCTTTTCATCCACATTTGCTAATTGTCCGCAAGCTGCATCAATATCCTTACCTCTGCTTCTACGTACTCTGGCAGTAATTCCATGATCTTCTAAATACTTTTGAAACGCATCGACGGTTTTCTCATCGGGTTTCTTAAAATCAGCATTATCAATGGCATTATACTCAATTAGATTTACAAATCGAACTGGAACTTTTCTACATATTTTCACTAAGTTTTTTGCATCTTCTAAAGACTCATTAAAATCTCTGAATAAGATATATTCAAAGGTTATTTTATTTTTTGTTTTGTGATAAAAATAATTTATCGCTTCAATTAAAGCATTTAAATCATTAGTTTCATTAATGGGCATAATCTTATCTCTTTGCTCATCAGTTGGAGCATGTAGAGAGATTGCCAAATTAAACTTTACTTCATCGTCTCCTAATTTCTTAATCATTTTGGCTACACCTGCGGTGGAAACAGTTATTCTTTTTGGGGACATATTTAATCCAACAGGAGAAGTAATCCGTTCAATGCTTTTGAGAGTATTCTGGTAGTTTAATAATGGTTCACCCATCCCCATATATACAATATTTGTTAGGGACTTTCCAAAATGTTCTTCAGCTTGTTCATTGATTAAGGTAACTTCATCTACAATTTCGTCATATTGTAAATTTCTGCTTCTTTTTAAATAACCAGTAGCACAAAACTTGCAGCTCAAACTACATCCAACTTGAGAAGACACACATGCAGTCATTCTGGTTTCTGTTGGTATTAATACACCTTCAGTATAAAATCCATCGTATAATACAAAGCGACTTTTGATAGTACCATCTTCACTAAATTGTTCATGATCTATATTTACTTTTGGAATATAAAAATACTCTTTCATTTTTGTACGCATATCTTTTGATAGATTTGTCATTTGATCAATATCTGATATATGCTTTTTCCAAATCCAATCGTGAATTTGTTGTGCTCTAAATCTGGGCTCTCCCCACTCTTTTAAAGTTTCTTCAATCTCTTCTACTGAAACTTGACGCAGATTTTTCATTATTTTTAATTTCGATTATCAAATAGGATAATAGGGTTTAATCATCCAATATATAATTACTCCTGTGATGGAAACATAAAACCAAATTGGCCATGTAATTCTTGCAACTTTTGCATGTTTCTTATAATCTCCCGTGAGTCCTTTATATGCTGTCCATAAAATGAAGGGCATAATAATTCCAGCCAGGAAAATATGAGAAAATAAAATAACATAATAAAAAACCTTTGCAATTCCTTCTCCACCATAACTCGTGCTAGTAGTAAATAGATGATGCATAACATAGGATATCATAAATAAGGCAGAGCCTCCTATCGCTAACAACATCATATTTCTATGCTTTACATAATCATGCTTTTTCAAAAATATTAAAGCAAGTACGAGAAATAAAGATACAAAGCTATTAATAGTTGCATTTATTGAAGCAAATATATAAGGATTAAAAGGTAATTCCACATCTGGTGTGAAACGTTCATCACTCATAAGAATTATTGCTAAAAATAAAACAACAGAAATTAAGGCAATCCACCTTTTTGCTTTTTTATCCTTTTTCTTTAATAATGGTTTCATTTATTTTTTCTTTTTTCCATATTTAAAATAACAATATCGTCAGAAATATTTTTTCCTTCCACTAATTCTTGACCATTATAATAACCCCTGATATTTCTAAATGTATCAACAAGTACGATTTGATGAATATGATTATGATTTTTTATTTTTTTTGAAGTATCAATTCCTAATTCTTCTACAGCAATTCTACTTATTTCTTCTCTTTCACCAGTTAAGAACCACCATCTATCATGATCAGCTTTAAATTTATCTCCATATTCTCTTATAGTCTCAATATCATCAATACTATCCCCTTCTTCTGCGAAAGAAATAAAATGAACCAAGTCTGGATTTTTATGTATGAAGGATTTTTGCACCTTATTTACCAGTTCAGTCGTTTCGTCACAAATTGCACAATTTGTATGAAAAAAGCTCAATACCCAAATTTTGCTCTTTAATTGTTGGTTTAAATTTACTTCTCTACCTAATTGATTGGTAAGCTGAATATTATCAATTTTGTGAAATATTGTATCATATTCAATATTACCATCGTCGGTAGTAATAGGTATGATTTCTTCATAATGATAGGTGTCTGGAATAATAAGTGAGCCATCTGAAACCAATCGCATTATAAAATATAAGGTTAACGGTAGCACAGCAGCTATCGTTAACCCTATAATAAAGTTTTTTCCTTTTTTCTTTTTTTGAACCATTGCAGTAAGTTATAAATTGTCACAAAGATAGGGAAGATGTGCACAAATAACGCAAACTTACTTTTAATATTCTTTAAATAAAACTAATTACTTTACATCCTGCTGTTCTACTAAAGGTAAAGAATTACCACGCGTTTTATTCATTTTCAACCAAAAATCCCCATCTGCTAATAAACCAATAATAAACCAAATAAAGAAAATCATTGGTAAAGCAATAGCATAAACAAATGGTTTTTTCTCATCCCCCAAATGCATAAATATTTTAATAATTAAATATGCTTTGATTAATGTCATAACAACAAATAAAGTCACTGATAAATAATGCGGTATTGGACTACCAGCATAATTCCATAAACCTTGACCTATTTCCAAAAGCGTTATAATAGCTAACCATAAGGTTATTTTCCAAATATTGCGAATTGCTTTTTTACTATCTTCAGATTTTACATCTTCATATCTATGTTCATTAAATTCACGAGAATATAATGCGGATTGATCTCCTTCGTATAAACTTAATTGTGTTTCTTCTTGATTATGATGTGCCATATTATTAGCATTAAAATATTAAAAAATAATTATCTTTCGGCTTGTATGTGCTGTTATACTAAGTAGTAGAAGGTAAATACAAATACCCAAACTAAGTCAACAAAGTGCCAATACAGTCCTACTTTTTCAACCATTTCATAATGCCCTCTACGTGCATAAGTTCCATTGTTAGTATTTACAAAGGCAGTTATTAATAAAATCATACCTACTGTAACGTGCAAACCATGAAAGCCTGTAATGGTAAAGAAGTAATTAAAGAAACTAGTTGCTGCCTCCATTCCTTGTGCCAAGGTCATTGCTTCAAAATCTGTTGGATTAAAAAAGGCTCTAAGCGACTCCTTTGTTACCACATCAGGGTTTGTAAAGCTTCCCCACCAAGCTCCAGCTTCGTGTAAATGCACCCACTCCCAAACTTGACAAGACAAGAATGTTGCACCTCCTAAGATAGTCAATAGAAGCCATCTTACCACACCTTTGTGATCATTTCTTCTTCCACTATGAACAGCTAAAACCATAGTTACCGAACTAAGAATTAGTATAAAAGTCATTATACTAACAAAGAGTAGTGGCAAATTCGCGTCTCCAGTCAAGGGAGAAGAGTTAAATACATAATCGGGGTCTGGCCAAAAATCACTAAAAAATCTTTTAGTTCCTAAACTAATTAGAAAGGCTCCGAATGTAAAAGCATCCGAAACTAGGAAAAACCATATCATGATTTTTCCATAAGCCACATTGAATGGGGAGCGTCCACCTACCCATTTTTCGTTATTTGAATGATCAATCGTTGTGTCAACTTGTACCATGTTATCACTTATAATTTTAAAAATAAAAGGCTATTTTAGCCGCAAGTTAATATATGTTGTTAACTTTTAAAAGAGTAAGCATAATTATTTTTTACTTAATTATGACATATTTTATATCTTATTGATTCTAAGGGTTTAAAATAAAGAAAATAAATAGATATATCCATAATATTCCGACAAAATGCCAATATGTTGACATAATTGTTAGGTTTACATTTTCTTTTTTAGGGTCATAATCCATATTCATTCCTATCGTTTTTAAGCTCATAACGATTAAGGCTATTACTCCTCCCAGAATATGAATTGCATGCACTGCAATAATTACAAGTAAATATTGCAACGATACATTATTATTCCAAGTAATTTGTTCAAAAATCTTTGAAAAACCCAAATATTGGAATACAGCAAATAGAATTCCCAATACAGCAGTTATAGCTAAACTAGTTTGATACATGGATTTTTTCTTGTATGCCTTTGCAGCCCACCAAATAGTCAAGCTACTTAATAGAACTAATACTGTCGATATATAAAAATGAATAGGCAAATCAAACTTTAGCCAATTTCCTTGAGATCTTCGTACAATATAAGCTGAGGTAAAGCCAGCAAACATCATTAATATACTACCTATTGCTATCCACATTCCAAATTTCTTCGGATGTGTTTTTTTCCTAATTTTTTGTTTATTTTCCATTGTCGTTGATGAGTCCATACTAATTTATATCTTATCTATTAAAAATACTAATAATACAACCGGCAAATAGATAAAGGATGTATACATTAATTGTTTTGCAGACTTTCTATCGTTTTTCCTATAAAAATTAAAAGATGCAAGTATATAAAACAAAGCAAGTATTATTGCTGTATAAGTTGCTATTTTTCCACTAATTCCTAACTCTTCGGGTAATAAAGCTAATGGAATAAGAGGTAAAGAATAAAAAATACACATAAGCCCAGTAAAAGGAGTTTTACCTTTTTTACTTGGCAAAAGCCGAATACCCGCTTTTTTATAATCTTCATCTCCCACCCAAGCGATAGCCCAAAAATGCGGGAATTGCCAAAAAAATTGAATTAAAAATAAAATTACCCCGCCCATATCAATACTTCCAGTCGCGGCTACCCATCCAATCAAAGGAGGCAGAGCACCTGGAATGGCTCCTATAAAAACTGCTATGGAATGTATCTTTTTCATGGGTGTATAGAAGAACCCATAAAGTAACATGGAAACTAGGCTTAATATTGCTGCTAACCAGTTAAAATTTAAACCTAAAATAAGAATTCCTAAAGTTGCAGAAATTACGCATAGAATCCAAGCTTCTGTAGTTTGCATTCTTGCGTCAGGAAGTGGTCTAGTCTTAGTTCGCTTCATGAATTTATCACTTTCGCGCTCTATAATCTGATTAATAATATTAGCGGCATTAGTTACTAACAATCCACCGAGAAATACTAATATTATATTCCACCAAATAAAAGGAGTATTAGGGGCCAATAAATAACCCATGACACTAGAAAAAACAACCATAAAACTTAAATTAGGTTTCATAAGTTGTCCGTAGTCTTTAAGTTTATCTTTTATAGAAAAACCTGTAGTTATTGAAGCCTCTTCATTTTGCACCAGACCCATAATTCAATTTTGCTATTAATTCAAGGAAAAGCAAATTTAATCATTTATTACAAATAATAAAGTAGGATTACTTTTTTAATTTAAAATAAAAGAAAATTTATTATACCGCAAAGCTTTCACCACAAGCACAACTCCTACTAGCATTAGGGTTCACAAAATGGAATCCCTTTCCTTCTAAACCATCTGAATAATCCAAAACAGTATCCGCTAAATATAAAAAACTTTTAATATCTGTTACTAATTTCACACCTTTATCTTCAAAAATTTGATCACCGTCTTGACTTTCATTATCAAAATCTAATTTATAAGACAATCCAGAACATCCACCTCCCACTACAGAAACGCGCACAAAGAAATTTTCACCAAGGTCCATTTCCTTTTGAATTTCTAAGACTCTTACTTTTGCTTTTTCTGATATATAAATCATATTTTTATTAAGATTTTATTGCTTCTTCAAACAAAGTTACACATTTATTTAATTCTTCCTCAGTATTTGTCAAACCCCAACTCAACCTAAAAGAGCCTAACAGGTATTCTTCAGGCAAATTCATTGCTTCTAAAACATAACTAGGTTTAGTAGATTGTGAAGAACAAGCAGAAGCAGTTGAAAAAGCGATATAATCCTGTAAATTTTGTTGTAAGGCTCTAGCATTCAGCTTGGGCAGAACTATATTACTCACATTTTTAATCCTTTGTTCTTCTTCTCCAATAATTATAGCTCCCCAATCCTTAAAATTTTCTTCCATTTTGTTTCGCAAATTACTTACTGAATGCCAATCTTGTTTTCTACACCATTCTAGAGCTTTTACCATTCCTATTATAGCAGCAACATTTTCAGTTCCAGCTATTTTGTTATCTCCACCTCCGTGTTCCCAAACAGGGAGATTAACTCTGGGCATTTTTCTTCTAACATATAAAAAGCCAATGCCCTTAGGACCATAAAACTTATGAGCACTTGCTGCTACCAAATCCGCAGCAATATCATTTGGTGAAAAGTGCTCTGAAGCCATAATTTGAGTTGCATCACAAAAGAAAAACACATTTTTCTCTTTTGCAATTTCCCCTACTTCTTTAATAGGCTGTTTTACTCCTGTAATATTGTTAGCAGCCATTAAAGCAATACACAGAAACTCTTCATTTAAATTATCATAAACAAAATCAATATCAATAACACCTGATTTTTTGATAGGAATCCATACAAGTTCAGCTCCATGCTCTTTTTCTAAATATAAAGCCGTTTTCAAAACAGCATTATGCTCTATTTTACTAAGCATAATTTTCTTTTTGCCTGACTTACTATAATTCTTCCATAATCCACGCAATGCCCAATTACAAGATTGTGTCGCTCCTGAAGTAATATGCAATTCCCCTTTCTCAACTTTTAAAATATTTGCCAAGGCTTGCATATGCATATCTAATACCCTACTAACATGTCGGCCAGAAGGGTAAATACGAGAAGAAGCATTAGCATAATGCGTTCTAAAATAAGGTATCATAGCATTTAATGCTTCTTCTGCCAAGGGTGTAGTTGCAGAATGATCTAAGTAAATCAAAATATATTTATTGATTGATAGAATTGCAAAATTACAAGGAATGTTCTAATTTTGAACATATTAAGTATGGTAAAAACCAATAGCTTAATTTATAAAACTTATAAAATGGAAAAAATCGAACATATTGGAATTGCTGTAAAAGATTTAAATGCTTCTATTTCGCTATTTGAGCAATTATTAAATACAAATTGTTATAAAATAGAAGAAGTGGAAAGCGAAGGGGTACAAACTGCATTTTTTGCAACGGGTCCGAATAAAATCGAATTGGTAGCTTCTACAAAAGAGGATAGCCCTATAGCAAAATTTATAGAAAGAAATGGTGAAGGTATTCATCATATCGCCTTTAAAACGCAAGATATTCATAAAGAAATGGAGCGGCTTGCTGCTGCTGGCTTTCAATTATTAAATGATGTGCCTAAAAAAGGAGCTGATGGACAATTAGTTTGTTTTTTACATCCAAAGTCTAGCAATGGGGTTTTGATTGAATTATGTCAGGATGATCCCGACTTCAAAGCTTAAAAATAAAATCTTAGTCTATACAATAGGTGTCTCTAAATAAAGAAAGTGTGTATAACTTTTCAAAAAGATCTCATTATTTTTATTTTAGAAACACCTATAAAACTTCCTAAAGCATTATACTTTTCGGACAAGCTTCTTATAAGCTTTAAATTACAATTTACTCCACCGTAAACTTTTCAACAATGCGCTCAGTATCATTTTGTAATTCTAATAAATAAACCCCAGTACTGAGTTGAGAAGTATTAATTTTACCCACTTCTCCTTGTAACATAAATTGAGAAAATGCATTTATTTCCTTTCCTAGCATATCTCTAACAGTTACTTTTATATCATTTGTTGTCCAAGGATTTTCAAAATGCAATATCTCATTCTTAACGGGATTAGGATATATTTTTAAATTAGAATGTGCATTTAGTTCATTTAAAGACAAAGGATTTCCTTCTAAGGTAATTGTTATACAACTTGAATTATTAGAAGTATTATTATCTACATAAGAATTACTTTCTAATAATTCATAGCAAAATTCATTTGTACTATTTTCCGTTTGCCCTTCCGAAGCCCAAGTAGTTATTACAGGAAATTCAAAATCTTCATTTACATGTATTTCGGTTTCGTATAAAACATGATTAGAAAAACCTCCAACCATTTTTAATCTAATGGTATCACCTTCTTCAAGAATATCAGGACCATGATTAATTAGTTTAACTAATACTGTATACTCCTCTCCAAAAGGTACGAATACCTCCTCTTCATTATCTACAATTTGTAATTCTAAATCAATAGTTTTCTCTTGTGCTTGTAGCGTAGAAAAAGAAAAAAGGCTCAATGCAAATGCACTTAAAATCATTGTGTTTTTCATACTGTTTTATTTAAAGGTTTTATAACGTTTAATTTGATTATGGTTAATAGGCGTGATTAAATAATCACTATTTAAATAATCTATTTGTATAGCATATTCCATTTTTGAAACTTCATCAAAATGAAAAACATCCTCTATAATTACTTGTTCGGAATTGAATTCTTTTTTAGCATATTTTAAATAACCATCAATGACATAAGAAAGATAAATATACTTATCAGTAATCGCTGCTTCTCTGTTCTTTTTGTTTAAATAAAACCTCAATTCCTTCATAGGTTCATTTCCTTCAAACACTTTCATACTATAACTTTTAAATCCACCACTATTTACATAAATACTGTCATTAAGTAAATTCACTACCGCTCTACCATCATAAGAGAAATTTACATTAGCATAATTATATCCAATATATTTATATTGCTCACCTAATAAGAATGGCCAAGGTTGGGCAAACGCAATTTTATTTTTTCTTTTATTTAAATGATAAGTTCCAATAAAATACCCCTCCTTTTCAACATTTATTGTATCATTACCACTCGCCAACCCAAAATAAAATACAGAATCGCTTTCAACTTTAAAAGAATTAACTTCTGTATAATAATCCATACCGCCATTTATTATATCATTTAAAACATAATCCACCACATAAGTATTTAACAATTGCCCATGCAAATCAAATACTTGAAGTGATAAAAATTTCAATTGTAAAGTATCTTTAAAATTATTTTCAAAATGATAATCTAAATAACTAGTCATTAAATAAACTTTATCTTTATATACATCAAAGCTTTCGGGTGTATATTGATTTTTAACCC
This sequence comes from Chitinophagaceae bacterium, assembly GCA_035302865.1. Lineage (GTDB taxonomy): Bacteria > Bacteroidota > Bacteroidia > Chitinophagales > Chitinophagaceae > DATGSF01. The sequence goes on along the minus strand of DATGSF010000245.1, from coordinate 4,701 downwards.
CATATTTTTCTCCTATCCCAAAAATTAAATCTTTGTCTTTATTTGCTAATTGATATGCTTCATTAATAACTTTGTCTGTGTATTTTATAATAGATTTAGACTCTCCTGTGATAAAATTTGCTTTTGTTATATTTTTAGTCAGGTTATTAGAAATAAATACCCAGTTTTTATAATATTTCATATATTTATTTGAGACTTTAAATATGTTGTCCTTAAAATCATAGATATATTCCTCCTCCAACAAACTATTAAAATATTTTACTAAATCTTTATCTAATTCCTCTTTAACAAGAAAAGACATATTCTCATTTTCTGTTACTAAAGTTATAGAAGAAAACACATTATTAATTAAATACTTATTATTTAGTGCATTTGACCATAAATATTCGCCCTGATTCGGCAAGGATAAGTATTCTTTTAATTCTATCGAATCCACTTCATATTCCTCCGGTAAAATATATTTTAAAGAAAAAGAAGAATCAAGGTCTTTTAAATTAGATAGCGCATTATAACAATTTGCACATTCATTCATATTCAAACTAATAATAAGTTCAGGTTTTGCGAGTGCACACCATTGCATTCCTAGAAAAAGTAGTAAAAATGATAATTTTTTCATAGATGAATAATTGATTTAGGTGTCTCAAAATAGCAAAATTCTTTGTTATTTTCAATCAAGTGATTAATCTTATCTTTTAAAAAGACTGCAGCCATCATTCTTTATGTTTTGGATTTCATCTATTTTAGAAAAACCTATAGTTTTATATATATGATTTTTGAAGTAATACCCTTTTAAATTTAATATTTATTACTTAAAACTCCCAATTCTCCATATCAATTTCATCGATATTAAAGGGTTCAAAGCGATAAATCGGATTTTCACCTCCATTCCAGTCAGATATTTCGATTCTTAAAATACCATCTATATCTCCGCCATTGGGTGTGTGAATTTTGATAACATCACCATCAGTTGGTTCTTTGCTTTTGCCATAATGTGAATAGCATCTCCCTTCATTACCTTCACAAGTAAATAAAGTTTCATAATGGCTTATAATTTCTATTAATTTAAATCTTCCTTTAACTGTATAATCAGCTTTAACTTCTTTGCTATATCCTAAAACAATAGATATAAATAATAAGCATCCTAAAATTCTTTTCATAATATAATATATTTCATTTGGTCATTCCTACTCTTTTGGATTTTCGGATTACCTCCATTGGTTTTAATATATTATATTTCCAACATCATTTATATTCGCTCTAATGTCTATCTATACCGTTATTTTAACTTTGTAGCATTAGCCGGTAAAATGCAATATTAAAAATATTACAATACAACCAATACCACAAACAAACAAATAAACAAACAAATAAACAAACAAAATTAGTTAAATTTTTGTAAAAATTTTAATTCTAGTTTTATAAATCTAAATCATAATTATTTAGAATATCCTTAAGGATATGGCTTCAATAAGCTATTATAAAAACTTAATTTTCATTTTCCGTTAAACACATTGCAAACAATCTAAATTGGAGTTATTGTAATATGTTTTTTCTAATATGTTTCTCCTTCATAAAACACTTTAATCATAGAACGCCCGAATTGATATTTGAGCACATCATAATTTAAATCCCAAGATTGAATATCGGCTCTTGTTACTTCATGAATTTCCCCTTTGGTAAAAAGTTTTAAAGCCTTTCCTGAACCTACAAAGGCGATTGAATTATAAGACATTTTAATTTCTGAAGGTGTAAAATTTTCTAAAGTATAAAATTGCCCTTCATAAAAACCTAAGAATTGCTTAGAAGAGTTTGAAAAAGCAATTACATTATCTTTAACTTGAAATTGAGCATCAAAGTATCCTACTTCAATTAATTCATTTTTATAAAATATTTTAAAATAACCTGCCTCATCTATATAGGCAACCATTTCATTACCAGCAGCATAACTTTGTGGAGCAAAACTTTCCAACTCTTGTACTTCATCATTATATAAGATCTTAAAATAGCCATCACCATCCACATAAGCGATAATATTTCTTCCAACATCAAAACTTTGAATAAGATACGATTCCAGTGTATGAATTTCTCCTTGTTTGAAGTATTTAAATTGCTCTGAATAATCTACATAAGCAGCGATATTAGGTCCTACTTTCGCACTAGGTAATTGCCCTGATGCAATACTCATCCCTTCAGTTACATTTCCATCAAAGCTAAGCCTATTGCTAGAACCTAAGTAATCCTCAATTGGATAGATTTCTCCTTGATAGTATGCTTTAAATTCTTTTTGCACTCCATCAAAGTATAGAACCAAGCTATCGGAAACATAAGACTGTTCAGCAATTCCTGTAAGCAAATAGGTTTCTCCATTTTCCCAAACCCATAATGCTCTCGCATTATAATAAGCAATAAGATTATCTGTGGCCTCAAAACGATTAGTAAATCCATCATTTATTTTCACAGAATGCCCATTACTATAAATTTTGAAGTTTTTAGAATTATCTATATATGGAATAGCAATCCTACCGATTTTATAATCCAATGGGAGTAATGATTCAATTTTCTTTTTACTTCCTTGATCAAAAATCTGGAAATTCCTTTGTATATCAGTAAAAGCACTTATAGGTTGGCTATATAATTCTTTTACATTAGTGATTAAAAGCAATAAACTTAAAAAAGCTAGGGTCCGTTTCATGCTGTAAATATAATAGAGTTTTTTAAAAACCAGAAGAGAATTAGTGAATAAAATAAGGGCTAGTTCCAAAATGGACCAGCCCCTATAAACCCTATCACCATGAAAACACGATAAAGATATAAGTTTATTTTCACATTACCAAACAATTATAAAATAATTATTTATTTTTTATACGCTTAAAAGATATTATTCTTATTGGAGAGAAGTTGGGAAATATAAAGACGGAAAGAATTTGACTCTTCAAATCAGCAAAAAATTAACAAAAAAATAAGGGCTAGTTCCAAAATGGACCAGCCCCTATAAACCCTATCACCATGAAAACATTACAAATGTATTTCAAGAATTTAATACTTCCAAGTAATATTCAAAATATTTTCAGGTATTTTTTTTAAAATTATTTTTTCTTTTTAGGACTTAACATTGCGAACATTCTTCTTCCTTCCATTTTAGGCATGGATTCCAAAGCTCCAAATTCTGTTAATCTTTCCGCAAATTTCAATAGCAATAATTGTCCACGATCTTTAAACAAAATATTCCTTCCTCTAAACTGAACAAAACATTTTACTTTATGTCCGTCTGAAAGGAATTTCTCTGCATGTTTTGCTTTAAATTCAAAATCATGCTCATCAGTATTTGGTGTAAATCGAATTTCTTTAACTTCCGATTGCTTAGATTTAGCTTTTCTTTCTTTTTCTCTACGCTTTTTCTCGTAAAGGAATTTATTATAATCTACTAATCTACATACTGGTGGTTTAGCAGTTGGAGATATTTCAACTAAATCAACTCCTCTTTCTTCTGCTAATTTAAGTGCTTCTTTAATAGGATAAACTTCTGCTTCAATCCCTTCACCTACTACCCTTACTTCGGGCGATCTAATTGCTTGATTAATACGATGTTCTGGTTGATTTTTACCAGGTTTTCTATTCTGTCTTCCTCTTCTTTGCATTAATGATTTTTAATTATTAGTGCAAATATAAGCTTTTCTTCATACATTTGCACCATTAGCTTCTTATTTTTTCTTAAATTCGTTTATCGCATTTCTAGTAAACTCACTTAATACTAACTCTCCACTTATTGCTGCTCTTTCTTTCAAAAGTGTACTCCAATTTTCTGTTCCTTGCCAAAACACCTTTTTCAGTTCTTTCATTGCTTCTGGATTACTACCTTTTAAATCTTCTAACAAACCATTTATTGCTTCATCCATTTCTTCAGCATTTTCATACACACCAGCATATAAACCATGAGTATGTGCCCATTCTGCTGATTGAAAGTTTTTAGCATTTATAGTTAATTGTGTGAAAGCAGATAATCCCATTTTTCTTTCCACTGCAGGTCCAACAACAAATGGCCCTATTCCTACCGCCAATTCACTAAGTTTTATTGCAGCATGTTTCGTTGCAAATGTATAATCACCAGCCGCTGCAATCCCAACACCTCCACCTACAACTTTTCCTTGAACTCTCACAATAACAAATTTTGAAACTTCTCTGATTGCATTAATAACTTTTGCAAAACCTGTAAAAAAGGCCAAACCAGTCTCTTTATTATCAATCGCTATTAATTCATCAAAGGAAGCTCCTGCGCAAAATGCACGATCTCCTCCACTTTTTAACAAGATTACTTTTACTTCTTCCTCTTCATCCATTTTAAGTATTTCTTGAGCAATTTTATCTAATATTACTCCTGGCAGAGAATTACTTGCTGGATGAAAGAACTCAACAATTCCTACTTTATCCTTAATTTCTGAATGTACGTATGCTTCCATAATTTAATTTTTGTGGCAAAATTACAATATTTATTATATTTTTTAAGAAAACTCTTAAATACTACCAAAAGCCTTCCACACTAGCCAAACCCATCCCGGCAGCTTGGGGAAAACTAATTTTATTTTCTTCTATTTCTATGCCAGTCATAGCCAAATCAAACTTTTTAAAAGGAAAGTATAATTTTTGTAAGATAGGACTAAATTGCGCATAAACTGTTTGACTAATCACAGAACCTTTATTCAT
>DATGSF010000244.1:0-2853 GCA_035302865.1 Chitinophagaceae bacterium | reverse complement strand
ACTTTCTTGTAGTTTTTTCATAGTTGCAATCAATAATAGTTGCTAAGTTAATCAACTTCATTTTAAATAAATAAAAATACCAGATATTTATCCTTTACATCAACTATAAATAAGGATTTTTTTTGTATTTTAGATTTTTATTTTTAAAAGCTGTTTTTCAAATTATGCTACGAAATAAGTTTATTATTTTATTATTATTTCCTTTTTTAGCAATTTCCCTACTTGCCTGTACCGATTCTAAAGAAGAAGAACATCCAGCGTACAGCAATCCAACAGTAGAGCCTTTAACTTTAAGCATCAATAAAGATCCGAAAAATGCCGTACTGTACTTTGAAAGAGCCGAAGCATTAAATGCTATAAAAATGGATTCACTAGCAATATTAGATTTAAAAAAAGCAATTGAATTAGATCCTAATAACTCAAATTATAAATATAGTTTAGGAATGCTTTACATGTATATTAAAGAACCACAAAATGCTATTCCTTATTTTAGAGAAACTATAAAAATAGACCCTGAACACATTTCTGCACAATTATATTTAGCCACTGCTTTTTTCGATATAAAACAAAAAGATTCTAGTGCATTTTATTTAAAAAACATTTTGGATAATGCAGAGAATCATCCAGGGATTTTACTTTTACAATCAGATATAGCAAGAGATGATAATGAGTTCGAATTAGCGGAGAAGTATTTAGAAAAAGTCACTAAATTATTTCCTGATTTTAAAAAAGGCTGGATGGAATTAGCTCAAGTGAAAAAAGAAAACAATAAAACTGAATTTATTGAAATTTATAAAAAAGCATTTGCATTAGACACTCTAAATGCAGATCCTTATTTTGAAATTGGAAAATGGCATGAGGATAATAAGAACCTATCAGAAGCAATTAAAGCTTATGAACAATGTATATTTGTAGATTATGGTTATACACCAGCTTACATGCGGTTAGGAAAAGTATATTTATCTATTGATTCTTTGGAGAAAGCCTATAGGCATTTTAATTTAGCAAGCCAAACTAGAATTAATTACGGAGAAGCATATTATTATCAGAGTATATCTTTAGAAAAGCTTGGTAAAATGGACGAAGCTAAGGCAGCAATTAGACAAGCTTTAGTTTACGATAAAAATAATCAAGAGTTTCAAAAACAATGGGATAAGTTATTTAATTAAGAAAAATATGAAAGTTGTTATATTTGCTGGAGGAAAAGGTACAAGGATAGCAGAAGAATCAGTTCTACGTCCAAAACCCATGATAGAAATTGGTGGCAAACCAATATTATGGCATATAATGAAGAGTTATCAGGCTCATGGATTTAATGAATTTATAATTTGTTTGGGTTATAAAGGCTGGATGATAAAAGAGTATTTTGTAAATTACTTTATGCACAATGCTGATATTACGGTAGATTTAAAAGAAAATAGTTATGAGGTACATCAAAATAATGCAGAGCCATTTAAAGTATCTTTAATTGATACTGGGTTAGAAACAATGACTGCCGGCAGATTAAAAAGAGTACTTCCTTATACTAATAATGAAACTTTTATGCTTACTTATGGAGATGGAGTCAGTGATATAAATATTAGCGAACTTGTTGATTTCCATAAAAGTCATGGTAAAATTTGCACTATGACAGCAATTCAAGCTTCCAGCAGATTTGGAGTAATAAAGATGGATGATAATACAGGAATAATTGAATCTTTTGAAGAAAAGCCAGAAGACAGTGGAACATGGATAAATGGTGGTTTCTTTGTTATCAATCCAGAAATAATCAATTATCTTCCAGAGAATGCAGACCCTATAATGTGGGAGGCTGCACCTCTTGATGATCTCGCTGCTGACGGTGAAATAGCAGCTTTTAGACATCATGGATTTTGGAAATGCATGGACACTTTGAGAGAAAAAGAGGCTTTAGAAGCAATGTGGCAAAGAAATGCTCCGTGGAAAACTTGGTAAATTCAAAATTTTAATGCTTTAAAATAATAAATGATTAACTTTGCACTTTTTAAACGATAAATATGTTTGCATTTAGAAAATTTTTAGTTCGTTACAGAATCCCTATTGGTATTTTATTTATTGCTTTAGGGATATGGTCTGGTATTGAGGTAACATGGTGGTTAGGATGGTTACCCATTTTAATTGGAATATTAGTAATATTAGCACACTTTATGGTAGGGCCTGTGTCCTTGATGCAAAAATACATAGAGGAAGGAGATGTAGAAGGTGCACAAAAACTATTAAAACAAGTAAAGCATCCTAAGTTATTATTAAAGCCAATTCGTTCAGCTTATTATATGCTCAATGCCAACTTTTCTACATTAAATGAAGATTTCGATGCGGCGGAATCCGATATAAGAAAAGGTTTAGAAGCAGGTTCTACAGATAAAGACTTTCAAGGGACGGCGCATCTACAATTAGGTGCTATTGCTTTTAGAAAAGGTAATCTACGTGAAGCATATAGTAGTTTAAGAACTGCTATTAAAGCAGGATTACCAGATGCTGACAGTGAAGCAACGGCATATTTACAATTATCTTCTATCTGCATGCAAAGAAGAGATTTTAGAGGTGCTAAGATGTATTATAAAAAAGCTACAGGAGTCAAAGCAAAAAATCCGGAGATATTAGACCAATTACAAGAAATGAAAAAATATATCGCTAGATTACCTGGATAATTACATTATGGATTTAACAGAGAATATAGATTACTATATTAATGATAATGGCCAGTTTGTACTTACTGGCCATTATTTAGTCGCTCCTTAACAAGCAAAATATAAACCTATATTTTGCTTTCTTTTCTTGTAAAAAAGGAAGAAAAATAATTTTAAAAAACTATAAACGCTTTCCGTTTTTAGT
>DATGSF010000243.1:0-3148 GCA_035302865.1 Chitinophagaceae bacterium | reverse complement strand
TTAAAAATAAATTAGGCTAAAAGGACAATAAATAAAAACATCAATTTTCGATTAATTCAAACTTTAGATTAAATTATTTAAAAAGTTAAATTTGACAAAGGACGAGGATTGATCTTTTATACTTAGGCACTATATTATGTTTAAATTTTTAAACAGATAATTTAATGTTGTGAAAAATCAAAAGAAGCTACTTGAAACAGTTTTGACTTAAAATTCACAGCATCAGATCAAAATCCTAATAGGTAAGGTGATATTTTAAAATCGGATTATTTTTAAAACAAATCGACTGATCGACTTAAAATCCAAAAAATAATTTTGAAACAAAAAAGACAAGGCAGTTTCAAAACAAGGTAGTTGGTCTTTAAAAAAAGAACAGGAAATTATGATTGTATGATTACAGCAATATAAAAATAAATCTGGGAAACTACCTACGACCCCACTCGTGCGTATGTTTAAAACCCATTAATTATTTCATCAATACCATTGTAAGTCGAAAACCATAAAATCCTGTCTTCTACTTTAGCCAAGTCCACTTAATAATTATCTAAAGATTATTTTGAGCCAAAAATTTCATCTCTATTTAAGATTATTAAGTGGTCTTTATAAGAAGGGTAAACATAGGAATTTATCTTTCTCTCGGAAAAATAACTCCCTTTTTCTCCACATCGCACAAAAAACCATAAGTAACTGATAAACAAATTATTATACTCTAAAAAAATCACCTAACCCCCAACTTGTCTGTTTGTTTTCCGAAAATGAATAATTGATTTAAGCAGATTTCATCAAGTAGGGGTATAAATACCATCAATTTAGCACTCCTAAAAGATTCTGCTTTTTGTAATAACTGGACTGTTTTTTTTGAGAGCGTGTTATTGCGATAAACAGGTTTCTTTAAATTTGACTTAGGTGAAAAAGATTAAAAGTCAGAGGAAATCTATAATAAGCAAAACGTTAAAAAAAGAAGAGTACCTTGATTAGTTTATCGTCCAATTCTTAAATCACATTTAATAATCAATCAAAAAACGGAATGACCAATTTTCAATTTGAGAATCGGAGAATTATGAATTCCAATGTTAAGATTTCAATAATAAATTATTATTCCTATTTTTGTAATTTAAGATTTGTTAAAAACACATGATCTAAATATTAAATTTGCAGTACAAATAAACACAGTTTTGTCTTTTGAAGATTTCTTAGTAGTTCAAATACGCTGGTTTTTATTCCCTAAAACGTTTTCAGAATTATTTTACTTATGAAGTATAAAAAATTATTTATATAGCCGATGACTTGTTTTCGAATGAATGTAAGACTACTATTTTTCACTTTTTTGTTCACTACTTCAAACGCGCTTGCTGTTACTCAAGAAAGCCCGTTTGACAGCATTGTTCGTATTACCAAAAAGGAATTAGTCAGTACTGACCCCGAAAAGGCATTAGAAAACATTCAATATTTATATAAAATTTCTGAGAACGATGCGCAGCGATTAAGAAGTTTAAATTTAAAAGGTGGGCTATTGCTGTATTTTGGATTAAGAGATGAGGCACTGAAAGTTTTTTTAGAATCCGAAAAACTTGCTATTAAGGAAAAAAATCACTGTGCATTAACAAGTATTTACGGTTATATATCAGCGATATACAGACATTCCAATTTGATTTCTTCCAGCCGTGAATATCTCACAAAAGCTAAAGAAGCAAGTAAAAAAATTAAAAATAGGTCTGAACGATATAGATATCAAGGAAACATAGAGCACGAAATAGCAAGTATTGAGGCGGATAGAGCAGAATATCAATTATCTCTGGAACATCTACGGAATGCGATTACCTATTTCAAATCGGCTTACCCTGATAAAAAACCAGCTGTTTACCGCCATTTATATAATAGTTATGGTATGATGTCCGATATTCATCTTCGCATAAAGGATATAGATTCCTCCGCCTATTATCTTGAGTTAGCTAAAAAAAACTTGGATCTTTTAGATTCAAAGGAAAGTCGAATGGAAGGCAATTATTACAATTCATTAGCTAAACTAAATTTAGCTCAAAATAAAAATAAAGAAGCAGAAGAAAATTTTTTAAGAGCTCAAAGAATAGCAGAACAAAGCAAATATTTCCAACTTTCAAATGAGATATACGTTTCATTAAGCGATTTCTATAAAAAAACCGAACAAGAAGAAAAAGCCAGCGAATATGCTAATTTACACCAGAAAACAATATCACAACAGCAGGCATCTAATGAGAAAGTAACCAATACTTTATTAAAAATTTTGTATAAGGAACAAAAGGAATCAGAAGCTATATCCCAAAGAAAGTCATTAATCATCAACCTGCTCATTGCGCTATCCATCATTCTAATATGCTTATCAACTTGGTTTTTTTATCAAAAAAGAAAAAGCCAAAAGAAGTTTCAAGCATATATCCAAAACCTAAATGAGAATGATAACAAAAAAACTGAATTAGCAGCGGATAGAGCAAAGGGAAACAGCTATATTTCTAAAGAAAGAGAACAAAGTATTTTAGATTCATTAAATGAACTTGAAAAATCAGAATTCTTTTTAAAAACCGATACCTCATTAAATGTTTATGCCAGTACAATAGGCGTTAATCAGAAGTACATTACCTATGTTATAAAACAGCATTGGAATACAGATTTCTCAAATTACATCAATCAATTGCGCATCGATTATATTGTGCGATTAATAAAAACAAACCCAATTTATTTACAATATAAGATAAGTTATCTCGCTGAATTATGTGGCTTTTCTTCTCATAGTAGATTTTCTGCTACTTTCAAAAAAATTACGGGTATTCCCCCCTCTATGTTTATCGCAAAAGTGAAAAAAGAAAATAAACATAAAAAAACGACCTGAAATTAAATTAAAAACTGTAATAATAGGTAAAGTATTACTTTATGAAGAGCAGGTATACTTCTATAAGCAACCGTCCTTTAATTTTAAAAATGATTCTTAGGCCAAAAGCTAATCGCTAAAAAAAGGAGAACATCTTAAATAGTTTATCCAAAAATCTCTTCTTAAACCCAATTAAATAATTAAATTGACCCAATACTTTTCAAGACCTTAAAAAATGAAAAAATTAATGATTGCTTTACTCTTTACCACTTCTGCTTTGGGATATGCGCAGGAGAACATAAC
>DATGSF010000242.1:0-6736 GCA_035302865.1 Chitinophagaceae bacterium | reverse complement strand
TGCACAAACGGGAATAACTGGTCCAGGATATATTAAAGCAGACGTTTGTCACTTAAACTTGCATAAAACCTTTGCTATTCCTCACGGTGGTGGAGGTCCTGGAATGGGTCCAATAGGTGTAGCTGAACATTTAATTCCATTCTTACCGGGTCATATTGATTGGGAGAACTATGATGGTGAAGAGCATACTCGTGCTGTTGCAGCCGCTGAATTTGGTTCTGCATCCATTCTTTTAATTAGCTATGCTTATATTAAAATGCTAGGAAGAGAAGGCTTAAGAAAAGCAACTGAATTAGCTATTGTAAATGCGAATTATATGAAATCGCGATTAGAAGAACATTATGATATATTATACTCAGGAGCAAATGGCACTTGTGCACACGAATTTATAGTGGACTTAAGACCTTTTAAGAAAACCGCTGGAATAGAAGCTGAAGATGTTGCAAAGCGTTTAATGGATTTTGGTTTCCACGCTCCTACCATGAGTTTCCCAGTAGCTGGAACAATCATGATAGAACCAACAGAAAGTGAAGACAAGGCTGAATTAGATCGTTATGTGGATGCATTAATTAAAATACGTGAAGAAATTCGTGCAATTGAAGAAGAGAAAATTGATGCAGTAGATAATCCATTAAAAAATGCGCCGCATACACAAAAAATGGTAATAGATTCTAATTGGTCACATCCTTATTCTATAGAGGAAGCAGCATTTCCTTTAGAATTTGTAAAAGAAAATAAATTCTGGCCTTCCGTTGGAAGAGTGAACAACTCCGTGGGAGACAGAAATTTAATTTGTACATGTGATCCTATAGAAATGTATATAAACGCAGAAGCATAATAACAATCCCCAATCAACAAGATGATTGGGGATTATTATTTAATTTAATTGAAGCATTTATTATTATCTGCTTTTATACGGTTTCTAAGACTGTTATTGATCAATATTTTCTAAATTTATTTCTTTAAATTCATGTGTAAAAAAAGAAATCAACAAAACTTCAGAAGAAAAAAAGCAGTTTTTTCCTGGAGTGGAGGAAAAGATTCTGCTTTAGCTTTGCAAAAAATACTAGAAGATAAAAATTATGAAGTGATAGCTCTAATGACAACAGTACAAAAAGATAATAAAGAATCTAGTATTCATGATATACCCTACTCTTTATTAAAAAAGCAAGCAAATAGTATAGGACTTCCTCTTTATACCATCCCATTACAAAAAGAATTCACTTCTTATAAAGAAGCAATTAAAAAAACAGTATTATACTTTAAAAAATTAGGAGTAACGCATTTTATATATGGCGATATTTTTCTAGAAGATGTTAAAAAATATAGAGAATCACTGCTAAATGAAATGAATATAGAAGTGGTACAACCTTTATGGGGAAAAACTTCAGAAAAAGTAGTTAAAGAATTTTTACAATCTGGTTTAAAAGCCAAAATAATTATTACACAGGCAGAGAAACTCAAGAAGGAATATATAGGAAAAGCATTAGACAATTCATTTTTCAAATTATTACCTAAAAACATTGAAATTTGTGTAGAATATGGAGAATTTCATAGCTTTGTATATGATGGACCTCTATTTAAATATGCAATTAAAAATGAAATTGTCGGAATTGAATTAATATCGCATAGGTTTAAAATGGCAAATGGAAATTTTAAATCTTTTTATTATTGGAAAGGATTTTTATCCGAATAGGTTAAAATTATAAACAATATGCATCCATTTATAAAAGCGTTAAAAACTTATGGTGCTATTTCAGAAGAAATAGAAAAGGAGATTTTAATTTTAGTAAAACTAGAACATAGAAAGAAAGGAGATTTCTTACTTAAACATGGTTAAGTGCATGCAAACATTTCTTTACTTCATACAGGATTGGTTAGAGCATTTTATATAAAAAATGACAAAGAAATCAATACTTGGTTCGCTAAAGAGAATGAGCTAATTGGATCCATTACAAACATTTATGCTCAAACCCATTCTTATGAAAGCATTCAATTTTTAGAAGACAGCAGCGTGTACATTATTGCTGCAAAAGACATGGAAAATTTATATAAACAATATCCAGAATTCAATTTAATAGGCAGAAAAATTGCAGAAAATCTCTGTATTTTATTAGAACAAAGAACAAATACTTTACATAGCCTTAATGCACCAGAGCGTTACCGTATACTCTGTGAACAAGAGCTTTATATTATTGAAAGAGTAAGTTTAGGGCATATAGCTTCATTTTTAGGAATTAGTCAAGAAACATTAAGTCGCATTCGAAGCAAATTTTGATACATATCAAATTTTCATTTTTATTTACTGTTTATCTTTGTAACTAAATAAAAGTAAAAATGAAATACGTATATTTAGCATTAGCAATTATATTGGAAGTTATAGGCTCCAGTTTTATGAAAGTTTCTGATGTTTTTTCCAAAATCATACCTACAAGCATTACAATTATAGCATATATCGCTTGCTTTTATTTCCTTTCCCTATCCTTACGCTATATTTCAATGGGAGTAGCATATGCAATATGGGGCGAAGTAGGTATTGTACTCACTGCTCTTATTTCAGTGTTAGTTTTTAAACAAAGATTAGACTTACCAGCTATTTTAGGGATAGTTTTAATTGTTGCCGGAGTGTTCGTAATGAATTTCTTTTCCAAAACTGTTACATAGAGTTATTTTATCCTTCTTAAATTTTGCTTACATTCGTAGTAAAATACTACATGTTGCTAAAGCATTGGAGAAATTTTTCATGGGCATATTATCTATCCTTAGGATTTATTTTTATCCTATTGATGTTCTCTTTATTATTTTATAAGGAACGTATGCTTTTTGTGGATCCAGCATGGATTGTTTTTAATATTATTAATAAAGGAAAGCTAATTATAGCTGAAAATAGATATGGAGCATTTATCACCCAAATCTTTCCTTACTTTGGAAGTAAATTAGGACTTTCTTTAAAGTCCATATTGATTTTATATTCTGCTAGCTTCTATCTTTTTTATTTCTTCACTGCATATATTATTGGACTTAAGTGGAAGCAAGAAGTTTTTGCAATTCTTTTAGCCTTATACCTGGGAGTATTTGTTAGCGATGTGTTTTACTGGCCAAATAATGAAGTGCATCAAGGAATAGCTTGGATGTTTTTATTTTTAGCTTATTATCAATTTAAAAGAGGACAGAAAAAACCGTTTTACTTTTATCCTTTGCTTTTAAGTTTTTTATTTTTTGCTATATCTAGTCATTTAATTGTCGCTATACCAATATTATTTTTATGGATTTATCTTCATATTCAAAATGGTATAATTCATAATCTTAAAAATAAAAAATTCCTTATAATCACCATTTTACTGTTAATTTCAATTTTTATCAGATATAAATTAAGTGATTCTGGCTGGTATGATCCTGTCAAATTAGAAGGTGTTAAAAATATTTCCTTACAAACCATATTAAACAGTCTCCAATCAGGGCAAGCAAATTCTTTTGGAAAATTAATATTAACACATCATTGGCTAGCTATTCCTATCTTTTTCTTTTCTATTTGTATTAGTCTTATTAATAGAAACTATTACAATTCTTTATTATTATTCCTATTCACCATTGCTTATTTTATATTAATTTGCCTTACATTTCCCGATGCATTTGATAGAACTTTACGATTTTATATAGAAAGCGAATGGATGGCATTAGCCATAATAATTTCTACTCCATTAGCTTTTTGGATAATAAACGCTAATAAAAAATCCATTATATTATTGTTTATTTTCTGTATTAACTTAGCCTATATTTTGAACTCCTACTCTTTCTTCCATACTCGATATAGCTTATTAGCAAAAACCGTAGATAAAATAGAAGCTAACTCTATATCAAAAGCTGTAGTAATAAAGGATAAAAAGGAATCTGAAAAATATTTTATAATGGATTGGGGGTTGCCTGTCGAAAGTATGTTTTATTCAATCATTTCAAATAAAAAAGAACTTGTTACATTAAAAATTATACATGAAGAGTTAGAAATTGAAAACGCAAAAGATATATTCTTTTCAAGCTTTGATATACAGTCTATAAACCAATTGAATAAAGATTATTTTCCATTAAATAAGGATAATTCTTATCAAATAGTAGAAAATTGTTTTATTTTAGAAAGAAAATAATATAGTTTTTTTAGAAATTTACCTATCAAGATTTTCAACAAATTTATTTTTTATCTTGATATTTACAATAATTAAAAAATGATTTTATAAAACATTATAAAAAACACACAAAATCACATCAATTTATACCATTACTTTTATAAACAAAAAAGGAGAATACTTGTATTATATAATATAAATATACTTTTTCTATTACGATAAGCACTAAATTTCCATTATGTTAAATGATAAAAAAATTTAAGATTAAAAATCAAAGTGAATAATAAGTAATTTCAATTTATTTGCTTGTGATTAAAAAATAAGACATATTTAAAATTGAGGAAAATTGCATTATATTACAAGGAAACAATCTTATTGAGATGCTATAATTCTAATAGAAATTCGACATTTGTACAGATATATAGTAATAGAAAAATCGCAAATACGTTAAAAAAATGAATGGCAAATAACTTTTCCTAAAAATATCAAATAAATTTCAAATACTAAATAAATAGAAAAACAAACACAAAATAAAATATAATGAATATTAAAATAATCACCTCTACTACAAGAGAAGGAGCTCAAGGTATACATGTTGCACACTGGTTAGAAAAATATCTTAATGCTTCAGAAAAAGATTTAGATATAGAGCTCTTAGATTTAGCAAAAATCAATTTGCCTCTAATGAATGAGCCTAATCACCCGCGTTTACAAAATTACCAACATGAGCACACCAAGAATTGGAGTAATATAATTGACTCTGCGGATGCATATATAATAGTTCTGGGAGAGTATAACTATGGTTATCCTGCACCTATAAAAAATGCATTAGATTATTTGTTTAATGAATGGGCTTATAAACCTGTAGGATTTGTAAGTTATGGAGGAGTATCCGGAGGATTGCGTTCTACACAAATGTTAAAGCAAGTTGTAACAACTTTAAGTATGATGCCTATAACTCCTCAGGTAAATATACCATTCTTTTCAAAATTAATTAATGAAGAAGGGGTTTTTGAACCGACTGATGTAATTATAAAATCTGCAGATGTAATGATAAAAGAGTTGAAAAAATGGGCAATTAACATGAAAAACATGCGTAAATAAAACATGTTTTATTTTATTATCCAATATTATTAGAAATGGAAAGGCTCTGGCAATAAAAAATAAGTCAGAGCTTTTAATTAAGGTTATTCTATATTTCATTTATAAAAAAACTATTAAGAAGCTAAAATAAAAGCAATAAAATACAGAGAAAAAATTCCATGCCCTACCCTTGCATCTATTTTTTATAATTTTTAAAATTTAAAAATTAGAAATCATAAGCTATAACAAATACTTTTTCCAACTGCTTATTTTTTATAAAAGAAGGAATCAATGGTAAAGCTGCATTGCGTAATGATATAAAAAGGCGATGCTCATTTTGTGCTATTTTTCCTATTTTCCAACTTGTATCTACCAAAAAGTGTGCTTTTTTCATGCGAAGACTTTCATATTTTTTAAAGGCAAGCTTATAATTTTTTTCTTTTTCTAATAATCGCATTAAAACATAGGCATCTTCAACCGCTTGGCAAGCACCTTGACCAAAATTGGGTGTGGTTGCATGTGCTGCATCACCAATTAAACATGAATTATTTTCAGTCCATTTTTTAATAGGTTGCAAATCAATAATTTCATTAAAAATGACATTATCTTCCAAAGTATTTAAAATTATATTTTTTATATCAGGATGAAAATCTTTAAAAATATTATTAATATTTTTTTCTTGATTTAAAATTGCTTTATTTATAACAGCAAACCAATAACATTTTTCATTATCAATCTTAGAAAAACCAAAACGCCTACCTTTTGCCCATAGTTCAATAGCTTTATTGTCGAAAACACTATTTTTAGGAAATCTACATATTCCTCGCCAGCATCTTTGCCCACTATCTCGAATTAGAGAAGAATTAAATAATTGCTCCCAAACCTTTGAATGAATACCATCTGCACCAATTAAAATATTACAATATTCTTCAGTTCCATCATCAAAAAACAAAACATAAGCATTATTCTCTTTTTGAACTTTTAATAGCCTTTTAGAAAGTTTAATATTTTCCTCTCCAAACTCTTCTGCTAGGACATTTAATAACTCTGCTCTATGAATAGCTAAATTATAAACTCCATATTTCTTTTCAAATCATTCTAAATTAATTAAAGACAATTTCTTCAAATGTTCATCTGTAATTTGAATTTCATCTATTCTATGCCCTCGATTCTGAATTGCTTTTTGTATACCTAAAATAAGATAAACCTGCATTGCATTATTTGCCATAATTATTCCAGCTCCTACAGGTTGAATAGCAGTGGCACTTTCATAAACAACAGGGTTTAATCCTATCTTTCTTAATGCTAATGCAGTGGTTAATCCTCCAATACCTGCACCAATTATAGCTATTTTCTTATGCATAATTTATGGCTCTTTTGTAAAATTTTAAAGATGCAAGAACAAGGCTATATATAAACAGAAAAGAAAGTAAAATGATTTTTAATTAGAAGGAAATAATAGAAAGAAAAAGTTTAAAAACAAAAAGATTTTAGCAATTAATCAACTTTTTCGAAGACTGCTTGCATTTTAA
>DATGSF010000241.1:0-7260 GCA_035302865.1 Chitinophagaceae bacterium | reverse complement strand
TCTTCCGGAGTGGATTTTATTTTTGGTCCTGGTACTGTTATTGCTAAAAGTGCTATAGAAATTCTTAATCAATTATTGGAAGAAGCAAAATCAGAAGAAGAATTTTTTTAATCAGGCATTTTAATTAATATGAAAGTATTTAAATTTGGTGGTGCATCTGTAGAAAGCCCTCAGAGGATGCGAAATCTTTTACCCATAATTCGCAAGTATAAGCCGCAAGTTATAGTCTTATCTGCTATCGGGAAAACCACTAATGCTTTGGAAGAAATAGTATATGCTTCAATAAAAAAAGATAATTTTGAAGTGGATAAGCTTTGTACTAATTTAAAAAATATACATTTAAATTATTGTAAAGCATTGCTTTCTGATGATTTAATTGAAAAATGCAAGTCAAAACTGGATCAGTATTTTAATATAATTAAAGAAAAAGCAAGTAATTATAGTGTAGGAAAAGAGGATTTTCTTTATGATCAAATAGTTTCTTTTGGCGAAATTATGGCTACTGAAATATTTGCTAATTATTTAAATTCTGAAGGTGAATCAATAGAATGGGTGGATATTAGACCTTTGTTTATAACTAATTCTGCTTTTAGACATGCGGATTTACTTGAAAAACAAAGTACGGAAAAAATACAAGAATATTTTAAACCTTTAATAGACTCTGGTAAAATTATTTTGACCCAAGGTTTTATTGGTTCTGATACTGAAGGGAATATAACCACTTTAGGTAGAGAAGGTTCTGATTATACTGCTTCTTTTATAGCTGCTGCTTTGGATGCTTCTTCTTTAACTATTTGGAAAGATGTCCCAGGATTTTTAAACGCAGATCCTAAATGTTTTTCTCCAACAGTAAAAATTGATACTATTAGTTTTCATGAAATTATTGAATTGGCATTTTATGGTGCAAAAATTATACATCCCAAAACAATAAAACCGATTCAAAACAAGAATATACCATTATATGTAAAATCATTTTTAGAACCCGAATCATCAGGAACTCAAGTGAGAAACACAAAATCTTCCATTGTTTATCCCTCTATGAAAGTATTGAAGGATAATCAAACGATGATACAATTAACTACTAAGGATTTTAGTTTTATAGATGAATATGATTTGAGTTGGGTCTATCAATTATGTAGTGAATTGTATATAAAAGTGAATTTAATTCAACATACTGCTATTAGTTTAGTAATTTCTATTAATCATGAAGATTATAAAATTCAACCTTTTTTGAAAGCAGTACAAGAGCGATATAATACTAAAAGAAATGAAAACTTGAATTTACTTACTTTAAGACATTATACAGAAGAAGAATTAAAGGAGTTATATAGCAAAAAAGCTATTATTTTAGAGCAAAGAACAAGAAGTACTGTTCAATTATTGTATTAATAAAGATTAAAATCTATAATATTGAATCCATTAAGAAAATTAGCTGGTGAAACCTTATGGTATGGAATGAGTAGTATTGGGGTTCGCTTTTTAAACTACTTACTAACTCCACTTTTAACTTATTTAATGCATGACGCATCTGGGGTTCGTGATTATGGAGATTATTCCTTAGTATAT
Source organism: Chitinophagaceae bacterium (assembly GCA_035302865.1). Classification (GTDB taxonomy): domain Bacteria; phylum Bacteroidota; class Bacteroidia; order Chitinophagales; family Chitinophagaceae; genus DATGSF01. Next base: position 5,694 of record DATGSF010000241.1, on the reverse strand, counting down.
GTTTGGATTGCTTTATGTAACATTATTTTCACTTACGGATTAGAAACAGGCTATTTTAGATTTGTAAGTAAAAAAGAAACCAATAAGAAGAATTTATTTAATACTACTTTGAGCTCCTTGGTTTTATCTAGCATAGCCTTATTTCTTACAATTTATTTATTCCGTGAAAGCATAAATAATGCATTAGGATTAAATGGAAGTGCTATTTATATGGCTTGGGTAGGTGCTATAATTTCCTTAGATGCTGTAAATACAATACCATTTGCACAGTTAAGACATGAGGGCCGTCCTAAGCGTTATGCTTTTATTAAGGTAGGTGGTGTGCTAATCAATATTCTAGGTGTAGTTGTTTTTATGGTCTTTGTTCCTAAGTGGATAGAAAATGGCAATAATAATTTTTTAATACAATATTTAGGTAAACAGAACTCTGTTGGTTTATTGATTTTATCCAATGTAATCCAAAATATAGTAGTTACTCTACTTTTATGGAAGGAATGGAAACAATGGAAATTTAAAATAGATCGAAAACTTTGGTTGGACATTATGCGATATAGTAGTCCTATGATAATAATAGGATTAGCGGGAATGATAAATGAAGTAATGGATAGGCAACTATTAAGTTCTTTATTACCGATGTCACCTGATGATGCAAAGAGAATTGTGGGTATATATTCCGCTAACTATAAATTAGCTATTTTTATAACATTATTTATTCAAGCTTTTCGCATGGCAGCGGAGCCCTTTTTCTTTCAGCAAGCACAAGATAAAAATGCACCAAAAATATATGCTAATGTTATGAAATGGTTTGTGATTACCATGTGTTTTGCATTTTTATTTACATTGTTATTTATAGATTTATGGAAATATCTTATTGGTTCATCCTATAGAAGTGGATTACCTATAGTTCCAATTTTATTAATGGCTAATATATTTTTAGGTATTTATTATAATCTTTCTATATGGTATAAAATTACGGATCAAATGCGCATGGGAATTTATATTACTTTAGTAGGAATGACGGTTACGCTACTTGGTAATTTTATTTTTATTCCTTATTTTGGAATGTATGCTTCTGCATATAGCACTTTGTTTTGTTATGGATTAATGATGCTTATTGCTTATTTTTTAGGACAAAAGTATTATCCTATACCCTATAATGTTAAAAAAATAATTGCTTTATTAATCACCGCTTTACTATTTTATGGGGTGCATTTATTACTTACTTATTGGATAAAACCTGATTGGTGGTCACTATTAGTGGGTGTTGTTTTATTTTTACTCTTTACTCGATTTATTTTAAAAATAGAAAAACGATTCTTATCTCAAGTTCCTTATCTTAATAAAGTATATAAATAAACTTTATGAAAAAATATTATGAGGTATGAATTTCTGAAAGGCAGGAATTTACAATAAAAATTATTGATTATTCATAGTCCCAACTTAAGATAATATATTTTATTTTGTTGGGATTTTCTTTTATTTCTTTCTCTTTGCAAGCTCTAGGCATTTTTAAAGTACAGCATCTTGGTTTGGTTTCTCAAAGCTATCCAAAATAAAATTTATAAATTATGTGGTTTAAGAATGTTTAATTTTTAAAAAGAAATAAAATAATTTCACTTTTCTTTATATTTAACTATATTTATGGAATAAAAGTTAACCTTTTATTTATTTTATAAAAACATTCTAAACTACATTTAATTTTATGATAGTAGGAATTCCACTTGAGCTTTCTACGGAGGAAATGCGTGTTGCGGCAACACCTAAAACCGTAAAAAGATTAAAAAAACAAGGATTTGAAGTTCATGTTGAGCATGATGCTGGTAAAAAAGCCAATTTTTCAGATCAAGAATACTTAGATGCAGGTGCTAAAATTATAGCAGATGCTGAGGAACTTTATAAAAATGCACAAATTATTTTTAAAGTTCTTGCACCTACAGATGCAGAAATAGAGCATATGCAAGCCGGAACAGTTTTATTATCTTATTTATGGCCAGAACAAAATCCTGAACTTCTCCAAAAGTTAGCAAAACAAGGGATTAATGCTATAGCTATGGATGCAATTCCTCGTATTTCTCGGGCTCAAAAAATGGATGTGCGTTCCTCTATGGCAAATATAGAGGGTTATAGAGCAGTTGTAGAGGGAGCTTATCATTTTGGGAGATTTTTGAATGGCCAAATTACTGCTGCGGGTAAAGTTGAGCCTGCCAAAGTTTTGGTGGTAGGTGCTGGTGTAGCTGGTTTAGCAGCAATTGGAACAGCAAATTCATTAGGAGCGATAGTTCGTGCTTTTGATACTAGAAAGGAAGTAGCAGAACAAATTGAATCTATGGGTGCAGAATTTTTATCGGTAGATATTGATGAAGATGGCTCTACGGAATCAGGCTATTCCAAAGAAATGAGTGATGCTTTTATTAAAGCAGAAATGGCACTTTTTTTAGAACAAGCAAAAGAAGTAGATATTATTATAACTACGGCATTGATTCCAGGCAGAGATGCACCAAAATTAATTTTAGATTATCATGTTGAAGCTTTGAAGCCAGGTTCTGTAATAGTGGATTTAGCTGCTCCGAATGGAGGAAATTGTGTAATGACAAGACCTGGAGAAATTTATACTACTAATAATGGAGTTACAATAATAGGAAAACTAAATCAGTTGCCACAGCAAGCTTCTCAATTATATTCTAATAATCTTTGTCACTTATTAGATGACATGGGAAATGCAGAGAATTTTAAAATTGATATGGAAGATGATGTGGTTTCACGTTCTATGGTTGTCATGGATGGGAAAATAAATTGGCCTGTTGCGCCATTGCCAGTTAGTCCACAAACAACTAAGGTTAAGATTAAAGAAAAGACTGCAGAAGAAATTAAAGAAGAGGGACGTATAAACTTAAAGAAAAAAGCAATAGGTATGTTCTTTCGTTTAGCAATTATAGGAATTATGCTTTTTATAGTCGGGCAGTTTGCTCCTGCAGCATTTATGGGACATTTGACCGTATTTGTTTTAGCTGTATTTGTAGGTTGGCAGGTAATCTGGAATGTTACCCATGCATTACATACCCCACTGATGGCTGTTACCAATGCGATAAGTGGAATTATTATTATTGGAGGATTATTGCAAATTACCTCTAATATCAACAGCCCACTGAGTATCCTAGCATTTGTAGCAATCTTGCTTGCAAGTATCAATATTGTCGGTGGCTTTTATGTTACCCGTCGTATGTTAAACATGTTTAAAAAATAATTTTATAAAATGATATCAGAACATATACAAACAGCAGCTTATTTATTTGCAAGTATATTATTTATACTTAGCTTAGGTGGATTGTCTTCTCAAGAATCAGCTAAGCGTGGTGTGGTTTATGGAATTACAGGTATGGCCATTGCTATATTAGCTACAGTATTAGGTAGGGGAACCGATGGTTTAGCATATACTTTAATTGCAATTATTATAGCCTCAGTAATTGGAATTTTAGTAGCTAGAAAGGTGGAGATGACCGCAATGCCACAATTAATTGCAATTTTACATAGTTTTGTTGGATTAGCGGCCGTTCTAGTTGGTTTCGGCTCTTATCTTGATCCAGAAGCACAGTCTTTAATAGGTATAGAAAAGAACATTCATTTAATTGAGGTTTACATCGGTGTTTTTATTGGAGGTTTAACTTTTACAGGGTCTATAGTTGCTTGGGGAAAATTAGATGGAAAAATTAGAAGTAAAGCTTTAGCTTATAAAGGCAGACATACTATTAATATAATTCTAGTAATTATCACTATAATTCTTGGAGTGTTCTATGTACAAGCTCCAGGAACTGAGGGTATGAATTATTTATTGATAATGACAGGAATTTCTTTATTTATAGGATTTATTTTAGTTATGGCAATTGGTGGTGCAGATATGCCTGTAGTAATTTCCATGTTAAATTCTTATTCAGGATGGGCTGCAGCAGCTGCAGGATTTATGTTAGGTAATGATCTTTTGATTGTAACAGGTGCTTTAGTTGGTAGCTCAGGAGCAATATTATCAATTATTATGTGTGAAGCCATGAATCGTTCATTTTGGTCTGTAATATTTGGAGGCTTTGGAACAAATAATTCAGTTAGAAATCAAAATATTGAAGGAAGTATTACTTCCATTACTCATGATGAAACTGCAGAATTATTAAGAGAAGCAAGGACTATAGTAATAGTTCCAGGATATGGCATGGCAGTAGCCAAAGCACAATATCCCTTGTTTGAATTAATAGATATATTAAGAAAGGAGGGTAAGAAAGTACTTTTTTCTATTCATCCAGTTGCTGGTAGATTGCCTGGGCATATGAATGTATTATTAGCGGAGGCGAAAGTGCCTTATGATATCGTTATGGAAATGGATGAAATAAATGATGATTTAGCTAATACTGATATTGTGATGGTAATAGGAGCAAATGATGTGGTAAATCCTGGAGCATTAGATGACGAAACGAGTCCAATTTTTGGTATGCCTGTGATTAGAGCTTGGGATGCGGATAAAGTAATAGTAATGAAACGTTCTATGGCAACAGGATATTCTGGAGTTGAGAATCCTTTGTTTTATAAGGAAAATACCGACATGTTGTATGGTGATGCGAAGGAAAGTGTAATGTCTCTATTAACTGCTTTAAAAAAATAAAGTAAAAGATTTGGTGAAATGAATTAACTCCCCTACCTTTGCAACCACATCGCGAGGTAGAGCAGAGGTAGCTCGTCGGGCTCATAACCCGAAGGTCACAGGTTCGATCCCTGTCCTCGCTACAAAAAAAGCCACTTTTATATATTTTAAAAGTGGCTTTTTTTATATAAATATTAATTGTTTTTTACAATATAAAGTTTGATATTTTTATTTATAACCAATAAGATTTTGTTATTTTATTTGACTTTAGTCATATTTTAACTACCTTTATATTTCAAAGGTTTAAGCTTCTAAATTCATGATAAACAGGCCGCATAATATACCTTCATTCACTTATGATATTCAAGAAGAAATGTTGGAAATTATTCCCAAAAACGAAGAATTGTTAATTGGGATTCCTAAAGATTACTCCTTTCAAGAAAACAGAGTGCCCTTAACTCCTGAAGCAGTTTCAGTTTTAATTCAAAATGGTCATCAAGTAATAATAGAGCATAATGCCGGTGAAAATGCAAGCTATTATGATATAGAGTACAGTAATGTTGGCGCATTAATAGTTTACGATAAAGAATCACTATATAAAAGAGCGCATTTAATAATAAAATCCAGCCCAATTTCACCAGAAGAGATTGATTTATTAAAACCACATCATACTATAATATCACCAGTACATATTCCATTTCTAAAAAAGGATATGGTTGACTCTTTAATGAAGAAGAGGATTACGGCCTTGACTTTTGATTCGATTAAGGATGATTCTGGAATATATCCTATTGTTCGTGCAATGAGTGAAATAGCGGGAAGCTCAGCAATATTAACTGCTGCAAGATATTTGAGCAATTTGGATTTAGGGAAAGGCATATTGTTGGGTGGAATCTCTGGTGTACCTCCTGCCCAAGTCGTTATTTTAGGTGCTGGTGTTGTAGGAGAAATGGCAACACGTACAGCTATCGGCTTAGGTGCCTCGGTTAAAATATACGATAATTCTGTATATAGATTAATGCGTTTGCAAAATAATATTGGCATCCGATGTCATACTTCTGTTATTG
>DATGSF010000240.1:0-2221 GCA_035302865.1 Chitinophagaceae bacterium | reverse complement strand
GCTCCCATTGATTCCGGCTGATATAAACGTGTTAAAACAGGCGTACTAACAAACAGCAAAATATGCGCAATTGCAGTTCCAGAACCTAAAGTCAAAACTTTTTTAAAAAAGGAATGTTTATGCGTAGATTTTTCTTCCATTTTGTTTTAAAATTTTCATTCCATTTCTATTGCTTTAGGTTTTAAGGATTTTAATACCCTTGCCGGGTTTCCACCAATTACTTGAAAACCTTCTGGAAAGCTTTTAGTAACAATAGCACCTGCAGCTACGATTGTATTCTCTCCCAATTCTACTGCTGGCAAAATAACCGCATGACTTCCTATCCAAGAGTTCTTCCCTATTCTAATTGGCGCAGTTATATCATGCTTACTATTATCATATAAATTATGGTTAGCAGAAACAATACTAACATTCGGACCTACATTTGTAAAATCACCAATATAAATAGAATTTTGCGCATTAATATAAACATTTGGTGAATCACCAGGAAAAGTATCTTTACCCAAATGCAGTTTTTCAAAATTTCTAATTGTGCTGGTATGATGCAAAGGATATTTCACTTCCGCGTTTTGTCTGAAAATTTTACGGAAAACGAAGTCCAAAACATAAAAACTTATGGCATATTCTGGACGTAATCGAAAGAGCCTTCTAATGATTTTTCCCATTTATTTTTTTTTCAATAAGACTTATGCCCATGCAAAGCATTTTATTTTTGTTTGTTTTTTGATTAATGAGCAAGATTAAATATCCCGATTCTTTTGCTCTAAATTGCTTTTTGTTTACTGTAAATTTTCTTTCTTTATTTTTAATTTTTTCTTCAAGTAAAGTGTTATTATGATAATCTCTTAAAGTAAACTCTAATGATTTTAGCTCCTCATCAGCAGCGAAGTTTATTTCATATGTTTTACCTTCTTCTACAGGCAGATACACGGGAATAAAAGTCTTTGAGGGAGCTTGAAAAATCTGGAACATTTTTAGTTTTTCCTCATTTTTTAATGTATTCTTATTTGCTTCTACTAATAAATAATGTATATTTTCATCTTCACAAGTTATAAGAGGATATTTGTCTTGAGGAGATTGCGCAAAACTCAAAGTTTGCAAAATTAATATTCCTAATAAAATTAAAGTACTTCGCATAAATATTCTTTTATTTACGAAATTAATACAAAAATTTCTGTTTTTCTGTTTTAGAGTATTCATTTGGATTAAAAACAATACTTTTTCTTCATTTAAAAGAGATTTTAAGTAAAATTTCGCATTTTATTATTTTATAATAGTATAAATTCGCAAAGCACTATTTTTAATCCAACATTTATATGTAATTTTACAGATAATTTAAATTAGAGGTTATAAATTTATCTATGACTTTAGATCGCAAAAATAATGTAATAGCTTGGTCCATAACAATTGGAATACATATCCTATTGCTACTATTATTTTTTCTAATTAAATATGCCACACCTCAAATCATCGCAGTAGAAGAATTAGGTATGGAAGTTAATTTAGGAACTTCCGAAGACGGATATGGCTTTGAACAGCCAGAATGGATGGGTGAGCCGGCAAATAGTGATATAGACATATCAAAGCCCAATGCAACTAGTGAAGATATCAGTCAAGTTCATACAAATCCTGACGGGGATGTTGCTATTCAACAAAACCCAAGAGAGCAAATAAATCGTCAAGACAATACCAATAGAAGCGAAAGAAATAATCAGAGTACACAAAAGCAAGAAAGAGCTGAAAAGCCTAAATATGATTACGCTAATATGAATGGAACTGGTGGAAACACGGGAACTCAAGATGTAGCAGGAGGTAGTGAAGGCAATACACATGGCTCGGGAGATAGAGGAGTGCCATATGGTACAGTTGGAGCGGAGAATTATGAAGGAGAGCCTGGCCCAGGAGGCGTTGGTGTTTCAACAAGAAACCTTTCACGAACTTTTAGGCAAAGACCTAGTCCTGCAGCTAAATTTAATAGAGGTGGACAAGTTAAAATAACTATAGAAGTAAATAGTGATGGAGATATCCTTCCAGGTTATTCAATAGAAGCCCCCAATGCTGAACTTAAGCGATTGGCAGAGGAGAAATTAAAAGAAGTAAAATTCAATAAAATTCCTCCTGGGCCACCACAACATGGGATAATATTCTTCGATTTTAAAACTTCAAGGTAATGTAATTTATGCAAGAAATGAATTTAACGTATCCACTCTTGGATACGAAA
>DATGSF010000239.1:0-3142 GCA_035302865.1 Chitinophagaceae bacterium | reverse complement strand
GAAAAGATAAAGAACATTATCACTTAAGAAAGATAAAGGCGCGCACCAAAGCAAATGAAATCTTGTGGATTTTCTTTGGAATTCATACTTCCAATGCTTTAGAGATAGGTCGAAAAATGTTTCAACAACTTCGATCTGTAGGATAAAAACAGCAAAACCTGGTATATATTTAGCTGCTTTTTCAGTGGCATAGACAATTATGCCTAAAAATAAAAAAACACCACTATATATATTAATATATCTTAAAGAGAGTTTGTCAATTAATAATAATGCTTCTTTTTCATAAAAGCTTTATGAAAAAGAAGCAATAATTATTTTTTATTGTTAGAATAAACAGAAATTATTTTGTTTTCTGAATATCCCTATACTAAATTCTAAATATACCTTTAATTTCAATAAAGAATAAAAAATTTAAAAGCTAAAATTTAATATCCAAGAATTTTCAACATACTTTGTGCGGTTTGTTCTTTAGCATATAATCTATCTACTAATTCTCCTTTTTCATTTTTTTCAATTAAGATATGCTTTGGAGAAGGTATCATACAATGCTTTATCCCTCCATAACCTGATAATTGGTCTTGATAAGCTCCCGTGTGAAAAAAGCCAATATAAAGCGTTTCATCTGCATTAGGATTGATTTTAGGTAAAAATACTGCGTTAATATGCTCTTCTGAAGTATAAAAATCATGACTATCACATGTTAAACCACCTAAATGTACTTCTTGATATTCCTCCTCCCAAAAATTAATGGGAAGCATTAGAAACTTTTCTCCTATACCCCAAGTATCTGGTAGGGTAGTTATAAAAGAACTATCTATCATATACCAAATCTCTCTATCATTTTGCTTTTTCTCACTTAAAACGCCGTATATAGTAGCACCTGTTTCTCCAACCGTATAAGAACCAAACTCAGAAAATATATCTGGAGTGTTGACTCTATACTTTTTACACATGTTTTTTATATTTAGAACTATTTCATCAATCATATATTGATAATCATAATCGAAATTAAGGCTATGTTTAATTGGGAAACCACCTCCAATATTTACATATCGCAACTCAGGAGAAACTTTTTTCAGTTGGCAATATAAGGTAACTACCTTATTTAATTCTGACCAATAATATACATCATCTTTAATCCCTTTATTCATAAAGAAATGTAACATTTTTAGGTTGAATTTTGGATTGCCTTTTATCTTATCTATATAAAACTCTAAAATATCTCTCCTACGAATTCCTAATCTTGAAGTGTAAAAATCAAATGTTGGTTCTTCTTCTGCAGCAATACGAATTCCTATATTAATACTTTGATTTCTTTTTAATAGCTTTTCAAAAACCTCTAATTCCTCTTTATTATCTAAAACAGGTATTACATTCACAAATCCATCTTGAATCAATTTTATAATATTCTTGATGTACTTTTCTGTTTTAAATCCATTGCAAATAATAAAAGTATCTTTTTGAATATTTCCTTTTTTATAAAGCTTTTTTATGATTTCTATATCATATGCTGAGGAGGTTTCAATATGAGCATCATTTTTTAATGTTTCCTCAACCATGAAAGAAAAATGGGAACTTTTTGTACAATAACAATAATAATAATCCCCTTTATATTTATGTTTTTTAAAGGCATTCTTAAACATATTCTTTGCTTCATGAATATGCTCTCCTATTTTTGGCAAATAGGTTAATTTAAAAGGAGTTCCATATTTATCGATTAAAGCTTTAATGTTTACTCCATTAAACTGTAAATAATCATTTACAATTTCAAATCCTTTTTGAGGAAATTCAAATGTTTGATCAACTAAACTACGATAGGTATGATTCATCTTTTCTTATTATAAATGCTTATTTTATACATTTCTACAAATGTAAGTGATAAAAGTTTTAAAATTATTGTTTTTTCTGGATATTTAGTCCGATTTGTAAAAAATGTAAGTAAAGCGCGTTTTAAAATAAAGAAATAGCAAATTAACACTTAACTTTGTCTTATGCAGGATTATTTAAAAGAACTTAATGAATTTCAAAGAAAAGCTGTTGTGCAAACAGAAGGCCCTGTTATGATTGTAGCAGGTGCAGGTAGTGGTAAAACTAAAGCTTTAACTACGCGTATTGCGCATATCATGAATTTAGGAGAAGATGCTTTTCGTATTCTAGCTTTAACCTTTACAAATAAAGCCGCTGCAGAGATGAAAGAGCGTGTGGATTTGATTCTGGGAGACAATGAAGCTAGAAATTTATATATAGGTACTTTTCACTCTGTTTTTTCTAGAATTCTAAGAAGAGAAGCAGAACGTTTAGGATATACTTCAAGCTTTACGATTTATGATTCTGATGATGCTAAAAAACTAGTAAGAACAATTGTAAAGGATTTTAATTTAGATGAAAAAGTATATAAGGCTAATATTGTTAGTAATAGAATCTCTTCAGCAAAAAATGCCTTAATTTTTCCTTTGGATTATTTGCAAAATAAGCATATTGAACAAGAGGACTATAGGGCTAAAAAGCCAATGATTGGACAGATTTATAAAGAATATGTGCGTCGTTGTTTCCAAAATAACGCTATGGATTTTGATGACTTATTGATTCAAATGTATGAATTATTGACTAAGCATCCTGATCGTCTAGCTTATTATCAGGAACGATTTAAATATATAATGGTAGATGAGTATCAAGATACAAATACTGCACAATATAAAATAATTCACTTATTAGCAGATAAACATCAGAATATTTGCGTAGTGGGGGATGACGCTCAAAGTATTTATTCATTTAGAGGTGCAACTATTGAAAATATCTTAAAATTTCAGGATGATTATCCTAATGCTAAGGTTATAAAACTGGAACAAAATTATAGAAGTACGAAAAATATTATTCAAGTTGCTAATCAAATAATTGGTAAAAATAAACATCAGATTCCTAAAAATTTATGGACCGAAAATTCTCAAGGAGAATTAATAAAACTTGTGCGAACAAGAACAGATAATGATGAAGGAAGATTTGTGGCTGATGCAATTAAGGAACAAAAATTAAGAAACCATTTTGAAAATAAAGACTTTGCTATTCTTTATAGAACAAATGCTCAAAGTAGGTCTTTTGAAGAAAGTTTAAGAAGAGCAGGTATTCCTTATAAAATTTATGG
>DATGSF010000238.1:0-11467 GCA_035302865.1 Chitinophagaceae bacterium | reverse complement strand
CAGTTCTTCCTGAAATTAATAATTCAGCTATTAGAACTTTAAAATCATTTTCATATTTTTTTGCCATAATTCAAATATAAACATTTCGGGCTGATGTAATTTGTCACAACAAAGATAGACATTCCACTGTAGGTTCTTCTTTGATGTTGAAATCTCTAACTAAATCGTTCCAAGGTATTGCTTTGTAGATTTTACCTAATTCACTATTAAAAAATCGATTTTTATAACGCTCTAAATCTTGTTCAGGAAAAAATTGAAATTCTTTTTGTATTTCAGTAAATAGTTGTACTTTCATGATAGAATTTTTATAAACAAACCCCGATTTTGAGCGATATTGCCTTATTTCGGGGTTTGTTCTATATAAAAATACAAATATTATGCTAATAATCAAGTGTTTATACTAATTATGAAAGTGCCTAGTATAAAAAAAACAAAAGCGAAAAAGTAAATTACTTTTTCGCTTTTGTTTTAACATGAATAAATTAATTTTTAATTATGCTTTAGGAAGATTTTCATCTTTGTCCATCAACCATGCATCTAGCATCCAACTTTCTTTTTCTAAATGAGAAACATAACCAGAAAACAAATCTAATGTTCCTTCATCTCCCGCTTCTTGCGCTTTTTCAAGTACCACAGTTAATTGCTTTAATAATTTCCCATGATCTTCTAATAAAGTAGCAACCATTTCATGGTCTTTCAACTGTGTAGAAGATTCTTTTATATTCGAAATATCTAAATAATCAGTGTAATTACTAATAGGTCTATATCTAAGGGTTAAGATTCTTTCTGCAATCTCATCAACCTTCAATTTTGCATCATTATATAATTCCTCAAATTTTTCATGTAAAACGAAAAATTCACGACCTACCACATTCCAGTGAAAGTTTCTCAATTTTTGATAATATAAATGATAATCTGCTAATAAAACATTTAAAGCTTTTGCAGTTTCTTGTGTTTTTTCTTTATCTAAATTTAAAAATCCCATAATATTTTGTTTTATAATTTATATCTTTAAAGTTACGAAAAATTCCCTTATGTTCCAAAAATATATTCCTTAATCTTTAATTATTATATCTTTCCTAAATACTTGAATAACATAAAGCTATATTGGATTTTCTATTAAGGATATTACAATAATGCTTTAGCCAATAATTCTAAGCTATACATTCTTCTTTTATGATTTGCAGAAAGCATTTGTATCATAATTTCATCAATTTCATAAAATTTTGCCACCTCTTTTAATTCATTCTTTAAAATTTCAGGAGCACCTGTAAAATGGTAGGGTAAATCTTTAGGATTCAATAATCTTGCCGCTTTTTTATCCTTATCGAGAATTTCGGTTGCTTCAGCTTCACTTAAAACAGGACTATTAATATCTCCTTTTCTCATTTGCATCATCATCCAACGTACTGGAGCAGAAAACGCCAAAGCATCTTTTTCTGTATCTTGACAATAAACATTTAAAGCTAAAATCATTTTGGGTTCTTCTATACCTTGAACATGTAATGATTTTTTAAAATTTCCTTTATAAATCTGAATATTTTGAAAAGTTTGACTAGGATTTATAAAACTTGCAAAAACATAAGGTAATCCAAGCTCTGCAGCTGCTTGAGCACTCCAACTACTGGATCCTAATAAATAAGCTTTGGGAGCAGGTGCGTCTCTAAAAAGGTGTACTTGAGAAAATGGATGTTCTCCTCCATAAGCATTACCGTCGTACCATGATAATAATTCTTTTAATTGCTCCATGGAATCATTTGTCATTTGACGAAAACTTCTATTGCGTTGCAATGCCAAGTCAGCATAAGGTCCCGTTGTTGCTCTACCAATACCCAAATCTATTCTGCCTGGAAAAAGTTCCTCCATAGTACCAAACAGCTCTGCAACTTTGTAGGGCGAATAATGATTTAGCAAAACCGCTCCTGATCCAACTCGGATTTTTGATGTTGCAGCAGCAACAACAGGTATAATAACTTCTGGCGCTCTCCCTGCTAAATTTCTAGTATTATGATGCTCAGCTAACCAAATTCTATGGTATCCTAACTCTTCAATATGCTTCGCAGTTTCAATGGTATTTTTATAAGCTTGACTTCTCGTTCCTTCATAAGGTACTGAAGAAAGATCAATCAATGATAATTTTAAAGACATACTTTTTTAATTAAATTTTAAAAGGAAATTTATATTTTTGTTTAGTAACCCAATACAATTTTCCTCTTTCATCAAACCAATCAATATTCATAATTTCTTTTTCAAAAACATGAATTTCAATAGTATTAAATTGTTGAAATGCAATTAAATCTTCAGGATGAATAGATAAAGAATTTTTATCGGCATCTAGATCAAAAGAAGTAAAGGCATGAATATCATAATGAGCATTATAGGAATATAGCACTACTTGTTTAGCACTTCCTGAATTTTCATTATAATTTGGAATTTGTGAATCAAAATAAATTACAAAACCTTGATTGGGATTGACGGAATTAATACCATCATAAAGATCAAAATCCACTTGCAAAGCCGAGCTTACTTGAAAAGTATTATTATTTATATTTGCGCTGTTTGATGCAATTGCATTAATATTCCAAGATTGCCCTAAGTTTAAAACTTGTAAATCTGATTCACTTAATGTTTTTATATACTTATTTTCATTTAAATTTACGGACCAATCTTCATTAACTTCAATTTTATCTACCACACGCTCCTTTTGGTAAGCTCTAAAAGACCCGGTCTTATTTTCCGAATTAGGGTTTTCATAGATCCAATAAAATTGTAATGGAGCTTCATTTATTTGTAGGAACTTTTCAAAGTTTTTTTCTGGTGTATTCGTATTATCTTCTATTTCTTGTTTTTGTTTATTGCATGCTACTAAACTTATAGTAGAAAAGGCAAGTATTGTAACTATAATTTTTTTCATATTTTTTAATTTGATTAACATTCACTAAGTCCTAAAGGAACATTTACAGCTAGACCGCCATCAGAGGTTTCTTTGTATTTTGTATTCATATCTAAAGCAGTCTCCCACATAGTTTTCACTACAGCATCTAAACTAACAATTGCTTCATTAGGATTACTCTTTAAAGCTAATTGGGAAGCAGTTATTGCTTTTATGGCCCCCATTGTATTTCTTTCTATACAAGGAATCTGCACTAAACCTTTAATAGGATCACATGTTAAACCTAAATGATGCTCCATAGCAATTTCCGAAGCTTGTAAACTTTGGTGGATATTTCCTCCCATACATTCTGTTAAAGCAGCAGCTGCCATTGAGGAAGAAACTCCAATTTCTGCTTGACAACCACCCATAGCTGCGGATATTGTTGCTCCTTTTTTAAAAATGCTTCCTATTTCAGCTGCAGTCATTAAGAAATTAATGATTTTTTCTTCATCATATGCATTTTCAAAAACAATATAATACATTAAAACTGCTGGGATAACACCAGCTGCACCATTAGTTGGAGCAGTTACTACCCTACTAAAAGCTGCATTTTCCTCATTTACTGCTAGAGCAAAACAGCTAACCCAATCTAAAGTATAAGAAAACCCTTTATTATTTTTTCTTATCAATTGAATCCATTCTTCAAAATTAGAATATTCATTCCCTTGCATAAGTTTTTTATTAATTTGGGCAGCTCTTCTTCTAACGTTTAAGCCTCCCGGCAAAATTCCAGGCGTATGGCATCCTCTATAAATGCACTCTTTTATTGTTTCCCATATTTTCCACATTTTTTCTCGTGTAATAGCTTTCGGTCTCCACGCTTTTTCATTTTCCATAACTACTTCAGCAATAGACAATCCAGTTTTTCTACACCAATGCGTTAAATCAGCAGCTTTATCTATAGGAAATGGCAAGTGTATATTTTTATTTCCATCTTCTTCAACACCCTCTTGTTCAACAAAACCTCCTCCAACGGAATAATATGTTGCTGCGATATTTTCATCATTATCCAAAGTGCATATAAATGTTAATGCATTAGGGTGATATGGCAAAGATTCCGTCATTAAAAATTTTATATCTTCTGCATATTCAAAAGGTATATTTCTTTTTCCAGCCAATAACAATTGATGTTCATCTTTAATTTTTTGAATTGTCGTATTTATAGCATTTACATCAAAGGTTACTGGATCTAAACCCATCAAGCCTAACGCAACTGCAATGTCTGTACCGTGTCCAACTCCAGTTTTTGCTAAAGATCCGTATAGCAACACTTGAATTTTTTGCACTTTATCTATACTATAATTATTTTTAATATAATTAATAAAACGCTCCGCAGCGCGCCAAGGTCCTAAAGTATGTGAACTACTTGGTCCAACACCAATTTTTAAAATATCGAAAACGGAAACAGGTTCATGTATTTGCACAATAAATAAAAATTAAAATTTCAACAATAAGGATTAATTAAAATTTGCATTTAATAATAACAATGCATAATAGCATAAAATTACAACATTCTAAGTTATTTTACTTAAAAATTATTTTATACATCTATAGGAAGTTTGTATAGACTCAGAAAAACAGATACTTTCCTCTGATTGTTGTAAGGTTAATCGAGATAAAAATAAATTAATCTACTTCCTGTGCAAAATTGGTACTTCTAGAATTTTTAAATGAAAGAAGGATAAAAGTTAATAAAGCCATAAAAATAGCCAATACTGCACCTCCTAAAAAGAAAGAAAGACCCATATTTTTAAAGGCTTCTAAATCCCATTCCTTCCAAACTATTGGAAAACGTTCCAGTCCCAAAAGCAATTGTCCTAATTTTAGGCTTAAAACCCACCATAGAGGAGTAAGAGGAAAAATACTAATATTAGCTCCTATGAGAAATAAGCCTTTATTTAATTTTAATAACACCGCTAATGGTATTCCTATCAATAATTGAAAACCCCATACAGGAACTATACCCATAAAAACTCCAAAACTTAAGGATAGTTTCTTTTTAAGAAAGGAATCTTTAGGATTATAAAATGTTTGTTGATATAAGCTTTTCCAGGTTTTAATTTTAAAGATTTTATAAATAAAACGTTTTGGAAATATCCAGAATAATGCAATTAAAGTCAATACAGTATTCAAATAAAATATTCTCATAAAATCCTTAAAAGGTCTAAAATGACTAATTCTTTCCTCTTCAGGGGGATAATAAACATCAATATCAAAATACTTCAAAGGAACGTCTCTCCATTGATTTCGTATTAACACTTCTATTTCAAATTCAAATCTTTGGGTTTTATAATCTATTTTTTGCACACTTTTTATAGGATAGGCTCTAAATCCTGATTGTGAGTCTGGTATTTTAACTCCAGTTTGTGCCCATACCCAGAAATTGGAAAACCTATTACCAAAACTACTTTTCATTGGAACATTATTTTGATTCAAATTCCTTGCTCCAATCCAGATTGCTTCAGGATCTTCTTTTATTTTTTCAATAAAAAGTTTAATGTCTTTTGGCAAATGTTGTCCGTCAGAATCCATACTTATTGCATGACTAAAGCCTTTTTCTTCCAAATATTTAAAACCATTTCGTAAAGCAATTCCTTTTCCCTGATTTACATCATGTTCAATATAAGCAGCATTTTTGCCAATAATCCATTCCTTTAAAAATTCTTTGGTTCCATCTTTCGACCCGTCATTGATAAAAAGAATAAATAATTCTTGACTTTCTAAAGCCGAACATAAAGATTTTAATTCAGAAATATTATTGTAGGTTGGAATTAAAATTGCTATTTTAACCATTTTATCTTTAGTCATAAAAAATTAAAGATATACTAATTCTATGATAATTTAAAAATAATGATTACTTTCCCATCTTATAATTCTATATTATAATTAAATCATTAAGACATGTGGTACAAAATTAAAGATTTTATTGAATTTAAAGCATTTGGGGTATGCACCTCCTTAGGAGAAAGACTAGGAATAGCTACTTCAAAGATTCGCTTGTGGTTTATATATATATCTTTTTTAACTTTTGGTTCTCCAATAATTCTTTATATGATTTTAGCGTTTTTAAAAAATGTGAAAGCTTATATTTTATTAAGAAAAAGAAACCCATTAAAAGCTTAATATTTTAAAGTATAACCTAAATAAATAGCTGATTTAGGAGTATAAAATAAATATATAGTATCACCTTTTTCTAAAGAATTAAATATTTGACTATCCACTTCAATAGTCATTACTTGTTTATTATAAGTATATAAAAAATAACTTTGGCTTATAGGAACAAATTGTTTTTTTGTTATTGTTGAAGGAACTCTAATTTTTTGATTTTTCTTTATATCATATCTTAAGTTTCTCAAAGGTTTGTAAACAAAAGCACCTATTAGTCCACCTATTATACCTATCATTATTAAGCAAATAACTATAGTCATTTGTATACTTAAAATTTCAGGTACAGGCAAATCATTTTCCTTATAATATTCTTCTGGATGAGTAGCAAAATCCAAAAAGAAAAACAAAAGAAAAGGCAGAACAATTCCAAAAAAGAGCAACATGATTAAACCCCATTTTAATAAACTTCTAAATTTACGGATTTCATCTTTTACAATGCTCTTTTCTGACTCATTCAATGTCCATAGTTCGCCGGCAAAAATATTTGAATTCATGCTAAACACTTGAATTTCAAAATTAATAATTTAAATTTGAATTTTACAATTATTTCTATTTTCATGTTTATTAATAATTATTCTGTACGATATATAGATTTAAATTCGGAAAAACACAAGACAAATAATCAAGATTTTGTAAAATTACCTTCAGCATTTTTACCTGATATAATTAGCAAAGGCCAAGTACGAAGAATGTCCAGTGCTTCGAGGAATGCTATTTCCATGTGTCATGAATTATGGCCATTAGGTAATCAATATAAACCATTTAGTTTTCATATAGGTACAGGTTTAGCAATGATTCAAGATACTGAAAAATTCCTTCATGCTCTCATTGCACATAAGGAAGAAGGTGTTAGCCCAACTCAATTTATTCAATCAACGCATAATACCATTGGTGGGCAATTAGCTTTATTATATAATAGTCATGCTCATAATATGACCTTTTCTCAAGGTATTACTAGTTATATAGACGCTTATAAAGATGCGCAATATATGGCAAATGACTTTCCAAATGAAGATATACTATGCGGTGCAATTGATGAGATTAATGAACTGGCAGTTGAAATTTATACAGCACAAAACATACATGAGGATAAAATATACACTGAAGGAGGAGCGTTTTTTCATTTAAGAAAAAATGCAAATGATGATAGTGTAATTGAGATTTTAAATTTTCAACAAATTTCTAGGGAGGAATTATTTAAATTCCTTACCAGTTTTGAAAAGAACAAACTTACTGATTTTATATTTTTTGGAAATGCATGGCTCAAGCATAAAGAAAATATAAATAAGGAAGCTATCGTGGGTGAAAAGGAAATAGGTTTTAATGCAAGTACATGGGCAATACAAAAAGCTTTAGCATGTGATTTATTAATTAAAAGTAAAAAAAATCAATTAATTTATTTAGGTGCAATTAATGAAAATTACTTTATTCTACATTTAAAGAAATGTAGAAGTGAAGATTTAATTACCTAAAATTTTTAGTAACTTTGGAGAAAATTAAATTAATATATTTATGAAAGAAGTAGTAATAGTATCCGCTGTTCGTACTCCTATGGGAAGCTGGGGAGGAACATTAAAAGGTTTTTCCGCTACGCAATTAGGAGGATTTGCAATTAAAGGTGCAATTGAGAAGATTAATTTAGATCCAAATTTGGTAACTGAAGCAATTATGGGTTGCGTTTTACAGGCAAATTTAGGTCAAGCACCTGCACGTCAAGCAGCGAAATATGCTGGATTATCTGACAATACTGCTTGTACAACAGTTAATAAAGTTTGCTCTAGTGGATTAAAAGCGATTATGCAAGCAGCACAATCTATTATGTGTGGAGATCATGAAGTAGTGGTAGCAGGAGGAATGGAGAGTATGAGCAATGTGCCATTTTACAATACAAATGCTAGATGGGGGAAAAAATACGGTGATTTTTCTTTAGTTGATGGTCTTGCAAAGGATGGTTTAACAGATGTATACCATAATTATGCTATGGGTAATGCAGCAGAATTATGTGCCACTGAAGAAAACTATTCTAGAGAAGATCAAGATAATTTTGCTATAGAAAGTTATAAAAGAAGTCAAGCTGCAATAAATAGTGGTAAATTCAAAGAAGAAATAATTCCAATTTCTATTCCACAAAGAAAAGGTGATCCAATTATAATGGATAATGATGAAGAGCCATTTAATGTAAGATTTGATCGTATTTCAAGTTTAAGACCAGCATTTGTTAAGGATGGTACAGTTACAGCTGCAAATGCATCCACTATGAATGATGGAGCAGCAGCAGTAGTATTAATGAGCAAGGAAAAAGCTGAAGAATTAGGCTTAACTCCGCTTGCAAGTATTGTTAGCTATGCAGATGCAGCTCAAGCTCCAGAGTGGTTCACTACTGCTCCAGCAAAAGCTTTACCCTTGGCAGTTAAAAAGGCTGGTTTAGAATTAAAAGATATTGATTATTTTGAATTAAATGAAGCTTTTGCAGTTGTTGGATTAGTTAATACTGACAAAATGAAACTGGATCCTAAAAAAGTAAATGTGAATGGCGGTGCTGTTTCTTTAGGTCATCCACTAGGTTGTAGCGGTGCACGCATTATTGTTACCTTGATTAATGTTTTGAAGCAAAATAATGGTACTTATGGTGGTGCTGGAATTTGTAATGGAGGTGGCGGAGCTAGTGCAATGCTTATTAAAAATTATAATTAAGATATAATTCTTTTTATCACTATAAACAAGGTTCTAAAATTATTTTAGAACCTTGTTTAAAATAATAAAGCATATTAAATTAAAACAATTATTTCATAAACAAAAAAAATAAAACAACATGAGAACATTTTTAGGAATTTTAATCGCTTTATGTCTTGGTATCAATTTACATGCTCAAGATTTTAAAAACTTCTTACAAGATAAAAATGCTGAAACCTATTGGCTGGGAATAGACTATTCACAAATGGTTTTTGTCGGTGACGGATTTGAAAATATTAATGAAAATCAAGGAGGAGATAAATCTTTATTAAAAGATCGATTTTTTGACTCTTGGAACGATGTGGTAGTAAATGAAGAAAAAAGATATGATTGGGCAAAAGCATTTAAGAAAAACAAAATAGAAAATGCAATAGCAAGCACAAAAAAAAGAAATAAAAACGCTAATTTAAATGCTATTTTTGTTTCTGATCTACAGAAATTAGGAAAAGCCAAAGTAGAAAATTATATAAAAAATCTAAGCTTCGACAAAAATACAGGTTACGGTATATTAATTGTTATGGAAAGTATGGATAAATCAAAAGAATTAGGAACATACTATTTAGCAATAATTAATCTATCTAATAAAAAAATATTACATACTGAATATTTTGAAGAAAAAGCGGGAGGATTTGGTTTTAGAAATTATTGGATCAAACCCGTTCATTTTGGAATCACAAAGATTCAAAAGACATTATATAAACAATGGCTTAAATAAATATTTAAAGGAACATCTAAAAGGAGATGTCCCTTATTTTTTATTGATAATTTAAAATATCTATTCATTTACCTTAGCAATAAAACATATTCAATATTTGAAATTTGGATTAGGATATCCAAAAAATATCAATATTCTCTTTCACCAAATATACTAGAGCCCACACGAATCATAGTACTGCCTTTTTCCAAAGCTAAAAGATAATCGCTAGACATACCCATAGAAATTTCTTGAAATTCTTCTTTTTCTCCAATAAAATGTTTGGATTGAATATAATGAAACTTATCAACTAAAGTTTGGAATTCTTCAGTAACTTTATTTTTATCGTCGGTATAAGTAGACATTCCCATTAATCCTTTAACCTGTACAAGACCTAGTGTTTTAATATCTTTTTCATAGTAATCAAAAAAGTCTAGCATTTCCGAATCAGACATGCCGAATTTAGAATCTTCTTCAGCAATATGTAACTGTGCCAGGACATTTATCTTTCTATTAAAACGTTTCGCTTGATTAAGAATAGTGTTTAACAAACGAATGCTATCTACACTATGAATTAAATACACAAAGGGAGCAATATCTTTCACTTTATTTCTTTGCAAGTTTCCGATAAAATGCCATCGAATATCCTCAGGTAAAGCTTCCTGCTTTTTGACTAATTCTTGCACATAATTTTCTCCAAAATCTCTATGTCCTAAATCATATAAGGATTGAATTGCTTCAATAGAATGAAATTTAGAAACAGCAATTAATTTTGCATTATTTTTCTCACAATCATTTAAAATTTTACGATAATTATCTTCATGAATCATAATATAAAATCTTCTAATTTTTAGGCTTAAATAATACAAAATATCCTATTGCAAAGCCCATAACAAGATCTAATACTTTTTTAGCTATAAACATAGTATGGTTTCCTGATGCCAATAAAGTTTTATTTGTATCTGTTAAAAAGTAATCCACTATAGTCATTAATCCTAAAACAACTATTGCAAAAATAATTGAATACTGTATTCTATTTTTAGGGCTAATATTTTTATCCATAATTTTGTTTTGAGATATATGTTTTTTTTACATTTGGATATACAAGAACACCAAATATTAAAGCTCCTATTAAAACTCTAAAACCTATAAAGGTTTTAAACTCCTTACTTTTACTCCAAGCTTCCCAGCCTATATCCAAAGTGTATACAGGTAAAATTAGTTCAATAAGTAAAAAAACACCCACTACCAATACAATGCCTAAAAGCACCCAAAACCATCTTTGCATAAACCAAGGAAGCAAATATTTCTTTTCTTCATGATATTCATTTTTCATAAACGGATATTTTCTGTATATTTGAAGCCATTATTTAATTTGCAAAGATACAAAATACTATTTGAACAGCTTATGTCTATACAAACTTTAAAAAATTACGCCTTAGGAAACTGGATTGAAGGAGAAAAAGATTATGAAATACTTTATAATTCTGTTACAGGAGAATCAATTTTCCAAACCAGTAGTTCCGGATTAGATTTTGCAGAAATGATGGATTATGCACGTAAAAAAGGCAATCCTGCTTTGCGCAAAATGACATTCCATGAAAGAGGAAGAATGTTAAAAGCTTTAGCTTTTTATTTATTAGAAAGAAAAGAAAATTATTATAAAATATCAGCATTTACTGGTGCTACACGCGTTGATAGTTGGATTGATATTGAAGGAGGAATTGGAAATTTATTTGCAAATGCTTCTTTACGAAGACAATTTCCTGATCAATCTTTTTATGTGGATGGTGAAGCAGCAAATTTATCGCGTGGAGGTACTTTTATTGGTCATCATATTATGGTTCCGAAACCCGGTGTAGCAATCCATATTAATGCATATAACTTCCCAGTTTGGGGTATGTTAGAAAAAATAGCTGTAAATCTTCTTGCAGGAG
>DATGSF010000237.1:0-5382 GCA_035302865.1 Chitinophagaceae bacterium | reverse complement strand
AAGAGCTTAAAAAGGGGAGAAATCCTCCTTTTTATTCTAAAAAAAACAATAACACAAATAAAAAATAGGAAAAACTTAATTTATCAGTAAAAATCGATAATAAAATAGCCGTCATCAAAATGAACTTTTGAGACGGCTACTACTTTTTTTAGCAATAATTCTTTTTCAAATAAAACTTTACTTATATTTATAAATATAAATTATATTATTATGAAAAAGTTTTTATTATTTTTTATAGCAACTATTTCTTTCGCAACTTTATTTGCACAATATAATTTGCAAAACGGAAGTTATATTTTTAACACTTGGAATGCTAATGAAGCAGCAGGCACTTATCCTGATAATATGTTGTTTTATTTTCTTAATACCACAACAGATCCAAATAGCTCCAACGAAATAGCAGATATTTATGATTTACCTTATAATCTAACTTCTAGCTCCAGAATAAGAGGATTAGGCTCAGATGGTTTTTCCATGGTTAATACAGCTACTTCTAATCATCACCCTAACGGTCAGCAATTAGGGGCATTTATAATACAGTTAAATACAAGTAATAGAACAGATATTCAATTGGAATGGACCGCTAAAACTATTCAAAAAGGCGGGAGAGATTATATTTTTCAAGTGTTTTATAGAATTGGAAATTCTGGATCTTGGTTAGAAGCAGTAGATAATAATAATGAACCTGTTTTATATCTTACAGAAAGTGTTAATGGAGCTGAAACATCAATGCCTACTTGGTATCTTCCAAGCATTTTAGAAGATCAAAGCCATATAGAACTCCTTTGGAAATTTTATGAATCTCCCAATAGTTCACAAACAGGGGCAAGAGCACAACTAGCAATAAAAAGTATAGAAATACATTCCTCAGGTCCCTTTGATCCACAATTTACCTGGCAAAAATATCAAGATTATTCAATAGAGCAAAAAGGAATCAATCATATAGATTCTTTACAGCTTTCCTTTAACGATCTTGGAGAAAATATTACTTTATCTAGTTCCTATCCTTTCGAAATAAGTTTTGACCCCAATTCCGGTTTTCAAAATAACCTCAATTATCTCTTCAACAATATTTCAGAGGATAGTTTTAAAATTTTTATTCGTAATACTGATCCTATTCCTAGTTGGCAAACTGCAGTAATTCAAGCTAATAGTTCACAAGTAGTTAATTCATTTTCTTATGATTGGTATTATTCAAACACCAGATTACCAGAAATTCTTCAATTACAGGATGAAAGTTATATTTTCTCCGAATGGCCTAGTGATACTCTTTCAGAAACATATCCTCCTTTCATGAGTTTTCAAGTATTTCAAGGTGCAAATTATGATAATACTGAATTACCACTTGCAAATGACTGGAAATGCTCCTATAATTTAACTAGTCGCTCTCGATTCACAGGATTAAATGATTGGGGAATAGAAATACGAAATACAGCTAGCCCACAATGGGATAATTGCAATAGTCAAGGCGAGGATTTACAACAGTTTCCAGGAGCTGTTACCTTAGTAGTGAATACAGAAAATGTTGATTCTGCCCTACTCCAATATTATGTAATGATGTATGACCAAGCAAATGTAACTCATCCTAGAAAATATAAATTAAAGCTGCAGTTTAGAACAAATAATAATAGTCATTTTAAAGATTTTTCCTTAGAAAGTCAACACCCAGCATATGATGTTTTAAATTATGATGAACATTTTATGAAATTACGAATACCAGATAGCTTATTGGAAAAGAAATATTTAGAATTTCGTTGGATTTATTATGATGAAGAACCTGGATATGGAACAGGAACAAGGCCAGCTTATAGATTAGATGAAATAGGTATAATAAATCTAGCTTTCGCCAAAGATGAAGATGATGACTCAGCTATAAATATAGAAGAATTAGAAAAAGAAAAATTTACAGTTTTTCCAAATCCAATTCTTTCTGGAAAGGAACTTAGGTTTTCTAAATATTTTAATGGTATTTTGATGGATAAATATGGAAGAGTAATATTAAGTATAAAAAATAAAAAAAGCATTTATATTCCTTTCCTATCCGCAGGCGTTTATTATTTAAAATCTCATACAGGTCAAGTGAAAAAGCTAATTATTCTTTAGAATAAAAATAGGCTTAGTTATATTTCACTAAGCCTATTTTTAATTTTATAAATACTTTTTAGAATAAAATTAATAATATCTTAAAGAAAATTAAATATTATTTTTTATAAATAAAGCTATGCTTTCTTTAATATGATTTATCTGGAAATCTTTTAATCCATGATGGCATCCTACTAAGAAGCCACCACGCATTACTTCATCAGCAACTGCATATCCATTAGGATTAACTTTACAAGGAATATTTTTGAATCCAGGCTGTCTCAAAATATTACCAGTAAAAACAGTTCTTGTTTGAATATTTCTTTTTTCTAAGAATATCTGCAAATCTCTTCTAGAAAAAGGCGCATCAGGACGGATTGTTAACGGAAAAGCTAACCAACCAGTACGTGAATTTTCTAATTGTTTAGGAAGAATAAAATATTCCTCATATTGCTTCATAAAATTTAATAAATCAGCATAATTCCTTTCTCTTGCATCGATATTATCTGCTAAATATTTCACTTGAACCAAACCAAATGCTGCACCCAATTCTGAAGGTTCAAAATTATAACCAGGTTCTGCAAAAACAAACTTAGCGTCATAAGGAATCCCATCCACTTCAACATTAAATCGATTTTCAATTGCTTCAGATTCAACAAATAAAGAAGAACTTCTACCCCAGCTTCTTAATAAGCGAGCTCTATCATAAAATTCTTCTGAATTCACACAAAGAATCCCCCCATTTCCTGCACAATTAATAATATGGGAGCCATAAAAACTAGTGGCAGAAATATCCGTCCACTTTCCAGCGGAAACTCCATCAATCTCTGCTCCTAAAGTATCACAAGAATCTTCTACTACAACTAAATTATATTTATCTGCTAAGGCTCGTAACTCCTTCCAATCCGGCATATTACCTATAAGATTAGGGATGATCATAGCCTTAGTTTTATCAGTAATCATTTCCTCAACCTTATTTACATCAATATTGTAAGTACCAGGTTCTACATCTACAAAAGCAGGAATCCATCCTTTTTTAACTTGTGGAGCTACAGTTGTAGAAAAAGTTAAAGCAGGAGTAATAATTTCTGTACCTTTTTCAAAGTCTAATAAATCATTAATTAAATAAAGAGCAGATGATCCTGAGTTGACCATTATGCCATATTTTTTTGCATATAAATCGGCAATTTTTTGTTCAAACTCACGCACATTTTTACCCATTTGGGTAGAGGTCTGCAAAACCTGAACCACTGCATCAATTTCTTCTTGACCATGTACCGCTTGACCATAAGGCACATGAGGAAAATCAACCATTTTATCTTTTCCCATTTTTTTATTTGTAATTTTGAATTTAAAAATTAAATTTAATTAAAATTATTCAGAAAACCATCCTTTTGCTAAATTTGAACTAAAAATTATTAGCATAAAGATAATACCGTTATGAAATCTTTTATTTTAGACTATACCGATCCTTTTTTCGAAAAATATGAATTCTGGGGCTTAAGCTGTAGTTTCAAACCAGAAAAATTATGTTGGGTATTAGAAAAATATTTAAATCAAAATTTTAAAAGGGTTCCTAATAAAGATATTCCTATTTTCAGAAAACAAAATACTAAAAAAAGTTTATTCTCTCTTTTTGATGCATTTCATACAGAAGAAGAAAAGACAAAATGGTACTACCACGCAATAATCGAAACGCAATTTCCATACACGAACAAGCAATCTTATATTTATCAAAATAAATTACATACTTCTGTATTAATTCCAGAATACAAACACTATGATTATATACTTGCATTGTCTTTAATTGGTGTTGCGAATAAGCATAACATAGAGAACTTACTGAAAATTCCTTTCTTAGACCACATTAATCAAATTGATATATTAAAAGTTAAATCAAAAAACAACCTATTATTGTAAAATAGTTATGCAAAGTTAAAAAACACTATATATTTCATGCATATTTTCATGAAAATATAAAAGCATTTACTTACCTTTGTATTGATAATTGTATTTTTAATAATATTTTCAAATTAAATAAAATTTCAAATAATGAGAAAAGCAGATTTAGTAGCCTTAATATCAGATAAAACAGGCATACCAAAAGTAGACGTATTAGTTACTCTAGAAACTTTTTTCACAGAAGTAAAAAATTCTGTTGCCAAGAACGAACCTGTATATATTAGAGGTTTTGGAAGTTATACCATTAAAAAGCGTGCAGCAAAAGTTGGTAGAAACATAAGAAAAAATGTTGCAATAGACATACCTGAACACTGCATACCATTCTTTAAACCATCTAAAGTGTTTACTGATATGGTAAAAGAAAAGGTTGATCCAAAAAAAGTAAAATAAAATTACTTTTTAAATTAAAAGCGCGAAAATTGATTTTTCGCGCTTTTAATTTATTATTATTCATCTTAATAGTCTTCTAAACCTTCAGGCAAAGGCAACTCGCTCAATGCTAAGTCTAATTGTTCATCATTTGGAGCAATTCCATGCCATTGATGCGTCCCACTCATAAAGCTAACTCCTGACCCCATATCAGTATGTAATAAGATTACAATTGGCTTTCCTTTTCCTACAAATCCTTTTGCTTCTTCTAAGCCTTTTAGAATTGATGCCATATCATTACCATTCTTAACTTCCACAACTTCCCATCCAAATGCTAACAATTTAGCTCTTAAATCTCCTAAATCTAATACATTAGAAATATGACCATCGATCTGCTGTTGATTATAATCAATTGCAGCAATAATATTATCCACTTTATTGTGTGCCGCAAACATAAATGCTTCCCAATTTTGCCCTTCTTGCAACTCTCCATCCCCATGTAAAGAATAAACCAAGTGTTGATCTTTATTTAATTTCTTAGACAATGCTGCACCAACAGCAACACTTAAACCTCGACCTAAGGATCCACTAGCAACTCGAATTCCAGACCATCCATCATGAGTTGTAGGATGTCCTTGTAATCTAGAGTTTATTTTTCTAAATGTTTCTAATTCTTTAATATCAAAATAACCAGAACGAGCTAGGACACTGTACATTACTGGTGAAATATGACCATTAGAAAGGAAAAATAAATCTTCATTTTTCCCATCCATAGTAAATTCTGGATTATGTTCCATTACTTTAAAGTATAAAGCAACAAGATAATCTGCACAGCCTAAAGATCCACCTGGATGTCCACTTTGTACATTATGTACCATACGCACAATATCACGTCGCACAACCTTAGCAATATTTTCTAATTCTTTTATTTCCATTATTATATTATTAAAATGAATTTCTGAGTTTTTA
>DATGSF010000236.1:0-4805 GCA_035302865.1 Chitinophagaceae bacterium | reverse complement strand
CTGTATTCCAATTAATAATTTCATCTGCTTTTAATGCAAATGCAACTTTTAGTGGAGTTTTTGGAATGGCAATTGCTTGGGGAGTAAAAAGAGGAATTTACTCAAATGAGGCAGGACAAGGAACGGCTCCTCATGCAGCTGCAGCAGCCGAGGTGAATCATCCCTTAGAGCAAGGGCTTGTCCAAGCTTTTTCCGTTTATATAGATACAATCTTGGTTTGTACCGCAACAGCATTTATGATTATATTTACAAATGCATATAATGTTATGGGGCCAGAAGGTGCATTTATCGTTGAATATATTCCTGGAATAGAAGAAGGGCCTGCCTTTACTCAAGAAGCTATTAATAGTTATTTCCCCAATAATATTGGTGGTAAATTTGTTGCAATTGCTTTGGTGTTTTTTACTTTTACTACTTTGATGGCATATTATTATTATGCCGAAACAAATTTAAGCTTTTTAAGTAAAAGAAATATTCCTAATTTATTATTACAAGCCTTTAGAATTGTTTTCCTAATAATAGTGTTTTTCGGAGCATTACATGAAGCTAATTTTGCTTGGAAGCTTGGTGATATTGGGGTGGGTTTAATGGCTTGGCTAAATATTGTTGCTCTTCTATTATTGAGAAAGAAATTTATGGAAATTTATAAGGATTATAGAAGAAAATTTAAAAAAATTAAAAATACATAATCCAAATTTGACAATTATATGTCCTAAAATAACATACATTTTTGTAAATTTAAAATTATAAATTAAATATTATGAAAAATATAAAAATTATTAGTTTTGCCTTGGTGGTAGTTATGTTATTGTTTGCTTTTTCTGCGATGGGACAAAAAACATACTTAAATGAAAATAATACTCCAAATCAAATTAAAGAGTTTGTACATACTCATTTTCCAAATCATGTTATTACTAAAGTGAAAAAAGAGGTAAATCCCTTAAAAATAAAATATGAACTAAAATTACACCCTAAAGTAGAAATTGAATTTGATGAAAATTTCAATATTATTGAGTTAGAAAGCAAAAATGGAATTCCTTTAGCTACTTTGCCTGTCGAATTACAAAAGTATTTTAAAAATAATGATATTAATGTATTAATAAAAGAATGGGAAAAGAAAGAAGAAGGCCATAAAGTAAAATTACTGGATGGTAGAAAATTATACTTTAATAATAAAGGAGATTTTGTTGGAGAAAAAAATAAAGGTTATTATAAATATTAGTTTTTAAAATAAATCTCACTTTCCTAATTTAATTGATCCATTATATTGCATTGAAAATTGCATTATTATTATTTCAAGTCTTGACTTTTATTAATTCGAATTTGGGATTATAAGTGTAATTGATGCAGTTATTTTATGGTTTAAAATAGGAGTTAAATTATGACTTTTTAAATACCCAATCATGAATGATAGAAATAATTTCCGAGGAAAACTCTGCATTTTGTAAATATTCTTTTGGAGTAGATTTCGCATTCTTGGATTCAAATAGAATGTGATTCATATTTGGTATAATATTTAACTGTACATTTTCTTTTTTGTGTTTTCTAGTCCACGACTTCCAAGTTTCATATTCATATATAGGAACTTGATAATCTTTCTCTCCTTGAATTATTAATAAATTTTTATTGTTTGATTTAAAGCTTTTTTCAAAATCAAATTGAAAATTATCTTTCCAATATAAATAGGGCACCTGCATGAACATGCTGTCATTGGGTATGTTTTGTTTGCTTTTGAGAATTTGCAATAAATTGTTTGTTTCTGCTAATAAATCTTTATAGATTGAAATATTTTGTTCATTACTTTCATTTTCCAAAATATAAATAATTTGTTCTTGCATTAATTCCGCTATACTCCTGCTTGCAGCTCCTATCATAATACCTCTAGAAACTTTTTTGTCTAATGCATTCATAAGAAAAGGGATATAGCTAGAGCTTAAGCTATGCCCTAAGATTATTATTTCAGAAAATGGATACTCGTCCCTGTTTTCATTGAAGAAGTTAACTATTTCTTTTGCATCATCAATAAATTCTTCCTTTACGGTATATTCTGATTTTTCTATATAAAACTTGGGATTAACGAGAGACTTTTTATCAAAACGATAAGTTGCAATTCCTTTTTTTGCTAATTCTTCAGCCAAAACCTTAAATGGTTTAAAGATTCCTACGCTACTATTTTTATCTGAAGGGCCTGAGCCATGTAAAAATAAGATTAAAGGTACTTTATAATCTTCAGGGGAGGGTAGTGTTAAAATACCAGGAAGTATTGCATTATTTACTTTGATATCTAAGGCAACTTCCTGGTATGTTTTTGTTGAATTATCAATTAATTTTTTTTTTCTTCATTTCGTACTTCATGAGGAACTAAGAAAAATCCATCGATTTGATTATTATCATTGATAACTAATTTATAATCAATTTCAGCTGCATCGTATTCCACATGGTAATAAACCACCTGAAAAGTTTGTCCACCTTCTGTCTCTTCAGTTTCGTACGCACCATGTAGTTTTTTAGGACTTCCTAGTTGCTGATTAATTTGCTCGGTAATTTCTCCCACTTGCTCTTCAGTAACCATTTGTTTAGCTTCCTCACTAAACATCTTATAAGCTTTTGATACATCATTTTCTACAATAGTATTCACAAAATCTTCTGCTACTTTACTTTTTTCTTGTGCTACACCTGCAAAAGCAATACCTACAAACATGCACAAGCTTAATACGATCTTTTTCATTTAATTCTATTTTTTATTATACTATCGAAGTTTATGAAAAATAATTAGTTAACAAAGAAAATATCTAATTTTAAGTAAATTTTAATAAAGCCATGCTTCCCCATTCTAATATTATTAGCTGTATTAAAAATAAAGGGAAAAGTACATGAAAAGGTAGATTAAAGGTTTTTCTACATACTTGAAAAAGTAGAAAAAGTATATAAGTTATGGAAATGAATATAAGGATAAATACTATTATATTGGGGAATTCAAAATTATGTAAAATCTCAAAATTTCCCCATGGAAAATAAGGTTCAATATATAATAAACCAGAAATTATAACAAAAGGAAAGCGTATCCAAATAACGCCTATTAAATAATAAAATATATTGATGTTTTGATTGATAACTAATGAGGTTCCAATGCCAATTAAACCATGTATTAGTATAAATGTAATTTGAGTTAATAATTGATAAGTGAAACTTTTAGGTTCGCCAGTAAATTGCAAATAGCTTGTATAAGAGTATCCGCTTTTCATCATCAACCAAGAATTAACAAATACAAGAAGTAGACCAATTATGAAATAATTAGCTACAAATAAGTTTTTATTTATTGGTTTTGACATTCCTATTGTATTTTCAGTGGAATGTATATTTCCAGATTATTTAAAGGACTATTATTATAGTTTATTTCCTTTTTTTGGAAAAATCACATTCGGTTTAAAGCTTTTTGCTTTTTCAAAATCCATTAAAGCATATCCTATTATAATTAGCATATCTCCTGGACTAACTTTTCTTGCCGCAGGACCATTTAAACAAATCTGGCCACTCCCTCTTTTCCCGGTTATTACATAAGTTTCTAATCGTTCACCATTAGCCATATTAACTACTTGAACCTTTTCATTTTCGATAAGATTAGCAGCTTCCATTAAATCTTCATCGATCGTAATACTTCCAATATAATGTAAATCAGCTTCAGTAACCTGAACATGGTGAAGCTTAGACTTCATAACTTCAATTTGCATAATAATACGATTATAATCGCCAAAGATACTGAATTTAATAAGTTTAAACCATACTTTTATTTTAAAATATTATTTCTTGAAAAATATTCATACCTTTAGATAAGACTTAGAAAATTAATTCATAAAATGGCTACTAATAAAAATTTTGGAAATAATATTGTAAATAATATAGCTGATGAGTCTTTGAGAAAGGCAATAAAAGTAAATAGCTTTTCAAAAAGTGATGGAATTAATCAATTTGATAATATTGAAATTGTTAAAAAAGTAGCTAAAAATAGTAAATGGGAAATTACAGAACGATTAGATCATTATTTGGAATTATTTGAAAAAAACTTTGAATTGCAAGGAGGGAGAGTTTTATGGGCTGAAGATGATAAAGATGCGCTTAATTATATTCATCAAATTATTAAGGAACAAAACGCAAAGAATATTGTAAAAACTAAATCCTCCACTTTAAATGAAATAGGTTTAAAAAGCTATTTGACTAAAAATGAAATTCATGTGCAAGAAACAGAAATTGGTGAACTCATTTTAGAAGAATTAAATTTAGAATCAAATCACATTACAAATAGCTTGAATGATATTTTAGAATCAAAAGTGCTCCATTTATGGAAAAAAGGAGTAGAAAAAAATACACTTTCAGGTATTAATGAACTATTTCCATTAATTAAAAATAAATCTATACTTGCTGATATTAGTATTACAGGTGCTAATTTTTTATTAGCAAAAGAAGGTAAAGTGCTTTTATCAGAAAATGAAGGGAATATAAGATTTGCTAGTAGTTTTTCTAAAACGCACATTGTAGTAGTGGGAATTGATAAAATCTTATCTTCAATTCATGATTTGCCTTTGTTTTTACCATTATTAGCTTCTTACAATAATGGGCAAAAAATGACAGTACATAATTCTCTTATTGGAGGTCCTAGAAAAAGAGGAGAAAATGATGGACCTGAAAGAATGATAGTAATTTTATTGGACAATAAAAGAAGTGAACTCCTATCAAAAGAGTTTAGAGAGGCTTTATATTGTATAAAGTGTGGCTCATGTATAAATGTTTGTCCGGTTTATCAAAAT
>DATGSF010000235.1:0-5458 GCA_035302865.1 Chitinophagaceae bacterium | reverse complement strand
TTCATCTACTATGGAAGAAATAAAGCTTATTTTAGCTTGGTCCCAATCTTCTGTAACATCATTCCAAATTTCTACTTCTTGACCTTCTTTTAAATCTTTTGTTTCCTTCGGTTTTAGCAATAAAGTAACCCATAATTCCTGTGTATTTCCAATAATAATTTCAGCATCATCAGGCTCTAATAAATACATTCCAGGTGCAACATTTATTTTAAGTATTTGTCCTGATATAGGGGCAACGATTGGAAGTCTGTGTCCAATTTGTAAATTATTAGTAGGAATGTTCCAGAGATTTAAATTTGCTTTTATTTGATCATATTGCAATTTAAAAACATGATATTCTCTTTGTTCATCTTCAAATTCCTGTTGACTGATGATGCCATGACTTAATAGCTCTTCTTGTCTTTTAAATTTCAATTTAGCTAGTTCATATTCTTTTTTAGCGGTATTGAAATTTTCTTGTAACTCAAACACTTCCTCATTTTCCATATAAAAAAGTACGGTTCCTTTTTTAATTTTTTGTCCTAATCTTACTTGAACCTGACTCACTTTTCCTGAAAAAGGAGGATGTACAATAGCTTGTGTGCCAATAGGTGCTTGTATTTTACCTGTGAACTCTTTGGTGTTTGAATGCTCCGATTGATTGATTTCATATTCTTCAATAGAAGAAATTTATAGCACTGTTCTCATTAATGCTTAATGTGTTTCCTGTTTTCTCCACATCAACTATTTCTATTTCTTCCTCTTGATTATTACATGAAACGACTGTAAAAGAGAGCACTAAAGTCCCTAACAATAAAGTATTTAGAATGTTTTTCATCTGTATTATTAATTTCCTTACAAAGGTAAAAGGTTTAATAACTATATGGTTTAAAACAGTATTAGAATACTATTAGAATTTATTAAGAGTAGGGTGGATTTTAAATTTTAAATAAAAAAGATTTATTATAAGAAGAGAAAGAGGGAGTGGAAAGGTGTAATTATACTATTATTAATAGTTTGTTTATATATTAAAGATAGTATTAGAAAGGAATTTCTATATCATTTAGAACATTGCTGTATTATATTGAATCACCTATCCAAGTTAGCTGAAAACTATTATAAGTTTCACCTACTTGTATTTGCAGTTTTTTCAATTGCACTAATTCTAGAATAGCAAGAAAAGTAAAAATAGCATGGATTTTATTATCCATTTTTTGAAAGATTTTCTCAAAAAATACCTTTTTTTCTGATTTTATTCGATCAATTAAGAAGCTTTTTTGTCCTTCCATAGTGTAATTATATTTAACTACAACGTGTTGTGGTTTTTCTTCTCTTAATTTATAGTTTTCCATAGCTTTATGGAATGCTTGAAGAAGTTCGAATAAACTAATATCAGTAGGAATATTTTCTTTTGGAGTTTTTCTTATAATTGATTTTAACTGCTCTGCAGCTAAAGGTCTTTGCAATAATTGTAAACGTGCATCCTCGAGTTCACTAAGTGTAGCACTTATTTCTTTAAATTTTTTATATTCCAATAAACGTGCTACTAATTCTTCTCTTGGATCAATTTCCTCTCCTGCTTCATTTATTTCTTTTCTGGGAAGAAGCATTTTTGATTTTATACGCATTAAAGTGGAAACAAATAAAATAAAATCACTAGCCATTTCCATGTTTATTTCTTTGATTTCCATGATATAGTCTAGGAAATCTTGTGTTATTTTATGAATTGGAATATCATAAATATCAATTTCATCTCTTTCGATAAAAAACAAAAGAAGGTCGAATGGACCTTCAAAATGGGGTAACTTTATTTTAAATATTGTTTCCACTTTTAAATAATATCTTTAGAAAGTATAATTAAATCCTATAGACATAGTTTGTTTGATTTGCCACCAACCTAAACCTTGGAAAGGCTCATCTTTTTCAATAATTTCTCCTAAATCATTTTTAGTTGTACGTCTAAAAGGAATATCGTTATCATAAATTGCCAATACTCCAACATTTAAAGAAAAATATTTGAAAAATTTAAATGAAATATCATTTTCCCAAAGAATATCTATATTGCTAGGATTGTCTTTTTTTACTAATACATTATCTTTATAAACATCTTTAGCTAAATAATTACTATATAAATCCAAACGAGTTCTATATGTAATATTTTCTGCTAAATTTACCTTATATCTACCAGTAAAATAAGCGCCTAATTCAAATCTTGATTTTTTACCGTATGGAATGCCAAAAGCGCCTTCTTCATTTCTTGTAGTATAATCTGTACTAGCAAAAGTCATTCTAGCTGCAATTGGTGAGAAAAATAAATTTAAATTTTCCCCTCTTCTGTATTCAAGACCAGGAGCTAAAGTAACATATAAAGGAGATAAAAATCTAGAAATAGACTCCTCTCTCCAGTTTTCAAGATTATAATCATAAGCATTGGTAAATTGCGTATTTGCATTTCCTAATATAGTTAAAAATAAATCACTATCCTTTTTTAAACTATAACCATACTTTGAGGTTAAATCGATGCGGTCATCTGTTTTTCTTGGAATGAAATGATTAGAATATGCATAAAACAATCCATATGCTGCATCTAAATTTGTAACCCAACTATGACGATGATAGTAACGGATAAGACTGCCTTTAAAGAAACTGTTTACATTCGCAGAGGCTAACTCTCCACCTGATTGCCAATTATGTAAGATTCCTTGGTTTATACCTAAATGGTATTCTCCATTATAAATCCAAGCAACAGTATCTAAATTTTTGGATTTACTATGCTTTTTAGTAACGAATTCATTGATTTCTTCAATTTGTGCAAAACTTTTTGTTGCACCTAAACTTAGTACTGCAATGACAGCAGTTAAAGCAATTTTTTTCATAAAACTAAGGTTTGTACTTTGCATTTTTAAGTATGGTTGCATCTTCACTTGCATCCATAACTTCTTTAATGTTATTTTTAAAAGTTGCAAATTTACGAATAATTTTCCAACCAATAAAGCTTCCTAAATTTCCTGGACTTTCTGGAGAGAAATCTACTGTGCTATGGGTTTCAGAAAGAAAGCGCATGATTTTTACAGGATTTTTACTATATAATAATTCATTCTCAAGGAAATAATTATAAATATTTCGCTCATTTTTTTCTGCCCAATCCATCTGTTCAGGAGTATAACCAAAAATTTCATGCATTTTTAAGTCAGGAAGAACTTGTTCTAGAAAATAATATTCTTTTCCTTTTTGTAACATTAATTGTAAGAAATCACCCATTTCTAAATGGAAAGGGTAGTAATCTTGGAAAATATTCTGAGCAACCCAAATAGGTATATGTCTTCTTTCCATTCTGGATAAAATAAAATTAGGAATTGGAGGTTCTATATTTTGATAATGTGGATAATTTTTTCCTAAAAACATATCTAAAGATATTGCTATGGAATGTTCATTTAAAATTACAGAAAATGATTGATTGATTCCTGAGGTATAATAAAATACAGTGTCAGGTATCATAAAATCCACATCTGTTGCTTTAATATGTTTAAAAAGTTTGATTAAATCTTTATCAATATGGTCAACTTTAGGATATTCAAGTACTACTGTATCAATTAAATTACTGTAATCCTTATAAGATACAAATTCCTTAAATTGTTCTTCTTGCTCTTTTGGGTCTTCTTTTAACCTCCAAGGCAATAAATGTTTAAAATAAATATCCATAAAAAATGGATAGCTGTTTTTAAACTTTTGATAAGATTCTGAGCTTGGATTATCCTTATATTCTTGTAAGGATTTATGTAAAGAAATACTAGTAATTTCAACCTCTTGGTTTTTCCAATCCAGATTAGAAGATTTTGAATTGCAAGATAATATAGCTAAAATTGGTAGTATAAATAAATAGTATTTTAATTGCATAGTGTTTTATGATTTGAATATTTTATTTGCTAATAATAAACTGTCCATCCATTGATTTTCTTTCCAATTTAAATCAATTTTGTATTTATCAGCAAAAGCTGATATAACTTCTGTTGGTATATTACCAACCAGTTCACTTCCTGAAAAAGGGCAACCTCCAATTCCTAAAATTGCTGTATCAAAATGACGGCAACCTGCAAGATAAGCTGCTTCAATATTTTGCAAGGCATCTGTTTGTTTTGCATGAAAATGTGCTCCAATTTTTAAATCTGGAAAAGCAGGAATAATATGTTCAAAAACTTCTTTTATTAAAATAGGATCCGCAACTCCAGTGGTATCTGCAATCGCAAAGTCCCTAATCCCTAAATTTTTTAATTCCTCTAAATATTGATATAATATTTCAGGGCTATATTTTTCTCCATAAGGATTTCCAAAGCCCATAGATAAATATATTAACAACTTTTTGTTGTTTTTAAATGCAATATTTTGAGCTTCTTCAACTAAAATCTTTGATTCATCAATACTTTTATTGGTATTGTTTTTTTGAAAGGTTTCACTTATAGAAAATGGATAGCCTAAATAATGAATTGCTTCATAGGATGCAGCTTCTTCAACACCTCTTTTATTTGCAACTATTGCTAATAATTTAGTATCACTATTTTCCCAATTTAAATTATTTAAAACTTTGGCCGTATCTGCCATTTGGGGAATCGCTTTTGGTGAAACAAAAGATCCGAAATCTAAAACATCAAAGCCTACTTTTAATAATTTATTGAGATAATCAATTTTGTCTTGTGTTGCAATTTGATGCGGCCAACTTTGCATGGCATCTCTAGGACATTCTGTAATAAATATTTTTGCGCTCATTTTCTATCTGTTTGCTTGTGCAAAGATAAGATATGTTTAGTAAGTGCATAAAAAATATGCAATTTTATAAGCTTTTAAGTGGTATAATTCATTTACTTTTGTATTTATGGCTAAAATAAATTATTTCGAAGAAAAAAGTACAATTACTGTTACTTGTCTGCATAGAGTTCAAGAATATTTGGAAAAAGAAGTGATTGAACTAGGGTTTGATATAAAAGAACGCTTTCCTACAGGGATACATATTGATGGAACGATGAAAGATTGTATCCGTTTGAATCTTCAATTAACTTGTGCTAGTTCAGTGCTATATAGTTTAGGAACTAAAAAAATAAATCATCCAGACACACTATATGCATGGGTTAAAACCTTTGCTTGGGAAGATATTTTAATGGAGGATTGTACTTTTTCTATAACTAGTAATGTATTTCATGAAACTATTAATAATAATTTATTTGCCAATTTACGTGTTAAAGATGCTATCAATGATCATTTAAGAGAAAAGATAGGAAAACGCTATGATACAAGTTCAGAGTTAAATCAAGCCGTTATCCATTTGTTTTGGAATAAAGAAGATGCAGAATTATATATTGATACTTCAGGACGTTCATTAGGAAGACATGGATATAGAAAATTTCCAGGAAAAGCTCCTATGTTAGAATCCTTAGCAGCAGCTTGTATTTCAGCTACTGTTTGGGATAAAAAAGCTCCATTTATT
>DATGSF010000234.1:0-2396 GCA_035302865.1 Chitinophagaceae bacterium | reverse complement strand
TTGGAAATCTTATAAAAATGATGAAAAATCAGAAGAAATTATTGCAAAAGATCCAAGGTTCTCCACTTTAGTTGACGTGGTTGAGAATTGGTATACTGTCGAAGAAAAGCAGGGTGTTTATATAATGAATGATTTACGATTTGGGGTAATGGAAAATGAAGAAACAAATAAAGAGCAATTTGTGTTTTCTTATTATTTTATACCTGAAAATGAAAATCAAGCAAAATTCCATATATCAGAAGCGCCAAAAACCACTAGAGATGGAAGAATGCTTTTTAAAAAATTATGGAAGAGATTACAAGGAAATTAAAAATCTGTAGAAATAGCTATTTGCTTTTAATCTAATTATTAAGACTATTATTATCATTATAATATAAAAAATAATCCATAAAGTACCTTTTTTAAGATGCAGTATGGATTATTTAATATTTGTTTTTTATTTCTTCTTTAATCCTAATATACTTCCAAGGATCATTTCAAATATGGCTATAATGATAGCAAAAATTACTGTATTTAAAAAGCCTCCAATTTCAAATTTGCTTCCCATTAGAAAATCTGTAAATGAAAGCATTAGAACCGTAATTAAAAAAGAGACAAGACCAAAAGTAATAAAATTAATAGGAAATGTCAGTAATCTTAAAATTGAACCTATAGTTCCATTAACTAAACCAATTATTAATCCTGTAATTATAGCCCATATAAAATTATCCACATGTGCTCCAGGTGTAAAATAAACTGCTATAGAAACAATTATTCCAGTAATTATTAAAGATAATATAAATCGCATAATGAATAAATTTTGTTTTCTTAAACTAAAAGTACAATTAAATTTTTAATTTCTTTCTATTATTTTTCAAAAAAAAGAGATGACTAAAAATAGTCATCTCTTTAAAGTATTTATACAAAAAAAACTTATTCTGCAATTTGATATTGCTTAGCTAAATTCTTAGCAAATTCAGTTAAGGTTTTTAAGCTAGATTCAACAAGTTTACCAGCTTTAAACTCTTGTAAAATTTCAGGATGCTTTGCTTCTAATTCTGATAAATATTGAGCTTCAAATTGTTTTACTTTATTTACAGGTATAGCGTTTAATAAATTGTTTGTACCCAAATAAATAATTGCAATTTGTTTTTCAACAGAGTATGGAGTATATTGATCTTGTTTTAATATTTCCACATTTCTTGTACCCTTATCAATTACAATTTTAGTAGCTTCATCTAAATCACCCCCGAATTTTGAGAATGCTTCTAATTCGCGGAATAAAGCTTGATCTAATTTCAATGTTCCAGCAACTTTTTTCATTGATTTAATTTGCGCTGAACCACCAACTCGCGATACAGATAAACCAACGTCAATAGCTGGACGAATACCAGATAAGAAGAGGTTAGTATCTAAAAAAATCTGACCATCAGTAATAGAAATTACGTTTGTAGGGATATATGCAGATACGTCACCAGCTTGTGTTTCAATAATAGGTAATGCAGTTAAAGAACCTCCACCTTTTACTTTATGTTTAATACTTTCTGGTAAGTCATTCATGTTTTTAGCAATTTCATCATTATTAATGATTTTTGCTGCACGCTCTAATAAACGACTGTGTAAGTAGAATACGTCACCAGGATATGCTTCACGACCAGGAGGACGTCTTAATAATAAAGAAACTTCACGATATGCTACTGCTTGTTTTGATAAGTCATCATAAATAACCAATGCAGGTCGGCCAGTATCTCTAAAATATTCTCCAATAGCTGCACCTGCAAATGGAGCGTAGAATTGTAATGGAGCTGGATCTGAAGCGGAAGCAGTTACTATAGTAGTATATGCAAGTGCACCATGTTCTTCTAAAGCTTTCATAACTAGAGCAACTGTAGATGCTTTTTGTCCAATTGCAACATAAATACAATAAACTGGTTCACCAGCGTCATAAAATTCTTTTTGATTAATAATGGTATCTATACAAATAGCGGTTTTACCTGTTTGTCTATCACCAATTACTAATTCCCTTTGCCCACGTCCAATAGGAATCATGGCATCGATAGCTTTAATTCCTGTTTGCAAAGGCTCTGTTACAGGCTCTCTATAAATTACTCCTGGAGCTTTACGTTCAATAGGCATTTCGTATAATTCACCTTCGATTGGACCCTTACCATCTACAGGTTCACCAAGAGTATTAACAACTCTTCCAACTAAACCTTCACCAACCTTAATAGAAGCAATTTGTCCTGTTCTTTTCACCTTGCTTCCTTCTTTAATGTTTTCACTATCACCCATTAATACAACACCAACGTTGTCTTCTTCTAGGTTAAGAGCAATTGCTTTAGTGCAATCTTCAAATTCTACTAATTCCCCTTGATTTACACTAGTTAATCCGTAAACTTGGGCAATACCGTCACCAA
>DATGSF010000233.1:0-24458 GCA_035302865.1 Chitinophagaceae bacterium | reverse complement strand
AGAGCAAGTGCAAAAAATTAAGGATAGACCTATGCCGGAGGAATTAAAAGACTTCTTAAAACTACAAAGGGAGAAATATGAATTAAAAGAAATAAAGGAAATACCTTTGAAAAAAGAATATAAGGAAATCGCAGAAAAATATTTAAGGGATTTGAATACTTAATCCGTAAACTATAACTTTATAAAATTTAATTGAAATGTATTATATTGCTTTAAAATAAAAGATTATGATGAAGAAAATCTTAAGTATTATACTTCTTTTTTCTGGTATTATTGTGAGCTATGGGCAGGAAGAAAAGGAAATAAAGGAAGTATTTCAGAAAACGGAAAAAGCTTTAAATACTATTGAAAATCTAGAATATAAAATAGAGTATTTCAAAAAGTATTTTTCTAGTGAAGATACCATGCACTCCCTTACGAATGTTGTAATGATGCGTAATCCTGCAGATATTTATGATCCTTATCCTTATTTTTATTTGGAAGGAAAGCTAGTGCATGAAAATCAAGAAAATAGTGCGTCTTTTAATAGAAAGTATGATAAAAATTATTCCTATTCCTCATATAGTTATTATGATACAAGTACAAATGCTGTTGTAACTACTGAAAGTTATTTTGATATGAATGTTTGGGACGAGAAAATATTCGAAGGAAATAGCCAGTTTAATTATGTTTTTAATCATTATTTTCTAAAAAAACCTTTTAAGGGTCAATACACAAATATAAAAGAGGATAGTAATTTAACTTATGTCACTATAAAAACAGATTTTATTAAAAACGAAGCCTGCTATAAAATCACTTATTTTTATGAAGAAATAGAAGATAGTAACAATTTGAGGATGACCTATTATATCCGCAAGGCAGATTATCTTCCTATTGCTTATGAATTGAGTATTGATTTTCAGGATATGACGCAATATGATTTTTATACTGTGGATTATTTGGAATTTAATAATGAAAATCTTGATATTTCTTATTTTGAAGTGGATATAGAAGGTGTAGAAGAGATTAAGAAAGAGGAAGAAGGATCTAGGGAGGACCCTAAAATCAATGTGGAAGAAGGCGAGGCTGCTTTGGCTTTTAGAACAGAATTATCTAATGGAGAAACCATTGATTTAAAGGATTATAAAGGAAAAGTTGTTTTATTGGACTTTTGGTATAGAGGATGTTATCCTTGTGTAAAATCCATACCCGATTTAGTGGAATTGGACAGCATGTATGCTTCTAAAGGATTTGCAATTATAGGTATTAATGTACAAGATAATGCTAAGTAAGTTCAAGACTTTTTAGAATATAGAAATGCACAATATGTGTCAACATATAAGAGTGTTAATATTCAACAATTATATGGAATTCGTATTTTCCCGAGTTCTATTTTGATCAATAAAGAAGGAAAAGTACATAAAATAATGTATGGTTGCGGAAAAGATGCAAAAGAGAAATTGGAAAGAGAAATTCAGGAGATGTTGTGAGGAAAGGAAGTTGAATGGAGATTTTCGCCTTGAAATATAATATTTTAGATAAGTTTAACTTTGGTTATATAAAATTTAACCATTTTTGTTTGTTTGTTTGTTTGTTTGTTTGTTTGTTTGTTTGTGTCATAATTAATTGTAAAACCTTAAAAAATTATTATGATGAAAAAAGCAATATTCGGATTCGCTGCTTTGTTAATGGGCATATGTTTAAATGCTACACCAACAGGACAAGTAATTAAATACAATGGTGGACCATTTGGATTTAAATCTGTTTATCAAGAGGGTACTCATTATTTAGAATGTAAAGATCCAGGTTGGACAAGGTGTAGATGGACTAACATTCCAAGTGAACATTTAGAAATTTTAGAATCTATTGATGAATTTGTTAATGAGCAATTA
Organism: Chitinophagaceae bacterium; assembly: GCA_035302865.1. Taxonomy (GTDB): domain Bacteria; phylum Bacteroidota; class Bacteroidia; order Chitinophagales; family Chitinophagaceae; genus DATGSF01. Next base: position 22,587 of record DATGSF010000233.1, on the reverse strand, counting down.
GATTAAGGGAATACTTCAGGAAATGGATCAATTTCTGGAGTTGACTTTATCTGGAGTGGTTTTGATGCTCAAAATGTTGAAATAGAGTTTGGTGATTTTGGATTTAATAGTGATGAATATTAATTATTTAAAGCTGGTGTAAAATTACACTAGCTTTAAAAATATTACTGCATTATGAAAAAAATATTTTTATTGACTATTGGTATCTTGGGGATAGGATGTATTTCTTTTGCTCAAGATATACGTATTATTAAAGTCAACTCCGGACCAAGAGGTTGTAATAGAATAGAAGAAAAATTTGTTGATGAAACACAATTATTGATTTGTCAAGAAAAGGGTTGGCAAAAATGTGAATTGTCAATGGGGGAGAATTTAAAAGAAAAAAACAAAATGATTAATAAAATCACAAAAAAAATAAGTAAGAAAATTTCTAAATCCATACTTTCTGAAGAGTTTCATTATTATGGTAGAAAAGTAGTATATGAAGCTGAAGATAAATTTAATTATAAAGTAACTATTTATGAGGAAGAGTAAATATTTATTGCTACTATTTATTTTTTTTATGTATTCTTTTTCTTCATTTGGACAGTATCAGTTTGAAAAACAATTTTTGGAGCAGTCGCTAAATATCAGCTCCGAAAACTTGTTAGAAGGACATAGTGCCTATTATTTGTATAAACAAAAAGGGAATAAATTATATGCTTTATCTGTTTATGCAAAATTAAATGCTACGGATTTTAAAATGCATATTTATGATTTAGATAAAAGTGAATGGATAGCTGAATCTGCTTTATATTCTTATGATTTGAACTTTGAAAGAATCACGGATTTTGTATATAATGAGGATAAAAACGAAGTTTTTTTTACTTATGGAGCTTATTTGATTTTATTAAATGAAAATAAAGAGAAAAATAAGGTATTTGAAACTAAAGAATCTAGTTTAAAAATAGATTTCTGGTCTAAAGATAAATTAATTTTATATAAGGCCTATCCCCACCATCCACTAGATGGAAAGAGGGAAACAAGTGTGCAGTTTTATGATTTATTATCTAATACATTGGATGATATACAATATTTTCCAAGGATAAATGGGATTGAATTTGGTAATATGATGAACAAATGGATTCTTCCTTTAAATGAAGAATTATTTATTGCACAAGCATTTGAAAACACAATAAAAGTGTATGATGAGAAAGGAGAGTTAAAAAGAGAATTGAAAATTGATATTCCTGAACTACAGCAAGAAGAATTATCTGATATTATTGATACTGAGAAAAAAGTATTTGATTCTATAGAATTGCATTTGTTGGCTATTGATAAAGAGCTGCAAAAGAAGTATGGAGCAAATTATATAGAAAATGAAGCATTAATGAGCAAGAAAAAAGTAGTGGCAGAAGTATTTGAGAAAATGGCTACTCCTTATTTTGAAAAAGCTAAAGTGGATAGTAGGATAAAGAGAATCCAATCGCAGTTTTTATATATGATTAAATTGCTTCCTTATGATGAAAAATCTTTTATTCTAGTTGTTTATAACCCAAAATATAATTGGATATATAGTGATTTGTATTGGATCAATAAGAATACGGGCAAAGTGGAAAGATCGATTAAAAAATGGCAAAATTCACCCAATCCTAAAATAGAAGAATATAAAAGATTAGAGGAATTTTTTACAGTTCCTTTAACTGCTTGGTCTAGTCAAAATCCTGTGTTTTATAAAAATGCTGTTTGGGTAGATTTGCTCCATCCAACCACAAGTTTTGAAGCTGGAGAAAAGAAAAAATTGGAGGAAAGATTCTATAAAGAATCTAGAAAAAATGGTCACTCATGGATAATGTCAAAATATACATTAAAAAACTAATTAGAGTTTTTGTTTTTATATGTTTTTCTGCAAACATTACAGTTGCTAATACTTCTTTAAAGAAGGTTTTAGCATTTATTCATTCTTGTGCCGTAGATATAGATTTGGAAAATGTAGCAGCTCCGGATTATACTGCAAAAACTATTTATGTTTTTAAAACTGATAAATCTTGCATTCCATGTTATAAAGATATGAAAGAGCATTTTGAAGATAAATATCCAGAGCATGTTGTTGTATTAGTAATTATTATGGAAGAGAATTATATGTATATTCAACCTGAAGTTACTAATGTATTGCAGTATTATCCTGGATTAAAAAACTTTTATTTTTTATTTAAAAACAAGGAAGAATATATTTGTGAATTGCCTATTGAAAATGCAATTTTATTAGATTGGTTAACAAGTCCTTCTCCCTTTTTTATTGTACAAACAAAGGAGGAAATCATTTTGTCTAATAGTGAAGAAACAGTGCAGTATATTGAAGATAAAGATTTGTATGAACAGACTATGAAAGGGAAATATAATTCTGATTAAATTTTTTAACGAATATATATATAACTATTATAATATTGTGAAAAGTAATATTTCTTATGTTTTTTACGTTAATAGCTTGCAAGGCTTTAATAATATTTAGCTTTTCCGTAATTTTTATTGCAACTATTTTAAATTTCAAGAACCTATCCCTTTATGAATTTCAAAAATGTAGCTTTAATGCTCTTGGCTTTATTTCTAAGTATCCAAAGTTTTGGAAAAGATAATAGTACTAAAGCATTTAAATTTCATCCCAAGCTAACTGTATTTGAAAGTTATACTTTTATCAAAGATTATTCTAAGATTCAGGATGGGTTTTTTGCAGTGGATAACAGTCCTTTTAATTTTGGATTTGATATCAGTCAAAAAGCGTATTTTGTACCAGAAGTGTTTTTTCAATTTGGACTATGCTACTAAAGTTTTAAGAAAAATATATATGCGGAAAATCAAATTGAAGAATAGCCCAACTTTCTGTATCCTATGTATTGGGAAAATTCTTATACAGCAATTATGATTCCTATGCATTTTGGAAAAGATTATTATATTAATAATCAACAAAGAGGAGATTGGTATTTTGGTTTGTCTTTAGGTCTTTTAATGCATTCTTATGCAAAATCAGGGATTCTGAAACTAATCCCAATTTCTTTTTGTCCTTGGCAGAGCTGGGCTTTAGTTTTATTCCTTTTAAAGATTTTGATAAATTGAGTATTGGATTAAGCTTGGAAGCGCAATTAAATAAAACTTCTTATACCAGACATTTGGGTGTTATGGAAGCAACTTATCCAAGTCAGGTAGATCGATATGTTTATGATATGAGTAATAGTAGTAGAGTTTTTAATGTTTCTGGTCGTTTGAGCTATAGATTCTAAACGTATTTAGTAAAACATGCGACTAAAAACGGATTAAAAAAAGCGCTTTGTCATTTACCTCAGTAAAACACAAAGCGCTTAATTATTTATATTAAATCCTAGTATTAATTAGAAAATTTTGTTTCATAATAATCTACAAAAGATTGATGTGCAACATGTTTGCCATTTGGAGTAGGATAATCACCTGTAAAGTACCAATCCCCAGTATTATCCGGACAAGCTTCATGCAAACCTTCTATACTTTGAAAAATAATTTCAACTTCAGCATCTACTTCATCTGATTTTAATAATTCAGCTATTTCTAAGCTAACTTCTTCCGGAGTAAAATCTGCGTATATTGCCTTAACTTGATTTTCTTCAGGAGCATTTTCAGGATTTGCTAAAGCTGCTTTACAATTTTTATATGTTTCATGTATAACAGCGTCTTTGCCTTGTTTTTTTAATAAACTTATAGCAGCATTAAATGCTATAAATTCATGCATTTTACTCATATCAATACCATAGCAATCAGGATAACGAATCTGAGGAGCAGAGGAAACTACAACAATTTTCTTGGGGCCTAAGCGATCCAACATTTTTAAAATACTGTTTCGTAAAGTTGTTCCTCGTACTATACTATCGTCTATGACTACTAAAGTGTCTTCACCTCTTTTGACGGTACCGTAAGTAATATCATAAACGTGCTGAACCATATCGTCACGGCTATTATCTTCTGTAATAAAAGTACGTAATTTGACGTCTTTTATAGCAATCTTTTCAATACGAACTTTTCTATGGATTAATTCGCGAATTTCAGCATCCGTCATATTGTTTTTATTACGAATGATACGATCTGCTTCTATATTTTTTAGATAATTTTCTAAACCTTTAATTAAACCATAAAAAGCAATTTCTGCAGTATTTGGAATAAAAGATACTATAGTGTTTTTTAAATCATTATTAAGTACTTTTAGAACTTGGTCTGCTAAATTTAAACCTAATTGAATTCTTTCTTTATATATTTCTGCATCGTTTCCTCTACTAAAATAAATTCTTTCAAAACTACATGCTTTTTTATCTAAAGGTTCTAGAATTTTCTTTACTTCTAATCTGCCTTCTGGGTCAACAAGAAGTGCAGCTCCTCTTGGTAGTTCATTTACCTTTTTAGGATTTAGATTAAAGGTTGTTATTAGAGCTGGCCTTTCAGAAGCAGCAATAACTACTTCATCATCTTCATAATAATATGCTGGTCGTATTCCCCTAGGGTCGCGCATGATAAAGCTATGACCACTTCCAATTAAACCACCAAAAACGTAACCGCCTTCATATAAAGCACAAGATTTTTTAAGAACTTCCTCTATATTTGCACCTTCTGGATGTAGTCCTTCTTCTTCACATAAAAAGTGATGAAAAATATGCATCATAGGACCTATTTCACTTTCTCTATCTGTATTAGAAATATTCCTATCCTTAATGTAATCTAAAAGTGCTTCGTTATTTACTAATCCAAAATTACCTGCCATAGCAATATTCCTATTTGGATTAATATCTGATTGAATAAATGGATGGCAATATTTTACACTTGTTAAGCCTTTTGTTGCATAGCGTAAATGTCCTAACATCACCTCTCCCATGAAACGAAAATAACCTTTGAGTAAGCCAGGATGTTTCCTTAAATTGGGATACATTCTTTCTAATTCAGTCATTTCATCATTAACAGAGTCAAAAACTTCACGTATAGCATTAGAGCCACTTTTGCGCAATCTATGGAGAAACTGATAGCCAGGCTCTACATTTAATTTTAATGTAGCTATTCCAGCACCATCTTGCCCTCGATTGTGTTGCTTCTCCATGAGAAGATAAAGTTTATTGATAGCATAGAAAGAACTTCCATATTTTCTGTAATAATATGAGATAGGTTTTTTAAGACGTATGAATGCTAAGCCGCATTCGTGTTTAATTTGATCCGACATGATACGCAAAGTTAATACTTAATATTATAAATAGAGGACTGAAAAAGTATTTTTTAATAGAGAGTAATTAATTTGAAACTTTTATATGCTTTTAAAATTATTTTAGATTTAGTTAAATGAAATTCCAAATTTTGCTATTCGAATTCGTATCTTTGTATGATTAAGCTCTTTTAATAGCTAAATTATTAATTCCAATTTAAAATATACTTTTGGATGATTTTAATCCTCATTTTATCATTAGTATTTCCTTTGTTTATAGGTACAATGTCGTTTCTTAGATTAGAAAAAGCGATTAAATATGTTTGGGTATTACCTTTATTGGGTTTTCTATATTTATTTTCTTTTTTGCCTGAAACGTTAAATGGTGGTATATCTCACATTGAAAAAATCCCTTGGATAGCACATCTAAAAATGGATTTGCAATTCGCCATGCGGCCTTTTTCTTTGTTGTTTTCTTTATTAATAACAGGAATAGGAACACTTGTTTTTTATTATGCTGGTGCATATATGGAAAATGACGCGAGAAAAATATCTTTTTTCCGGTATCTAGCTTTTTTTATGGCAGCTATGCTAGGTGTTGTTTTTTCAGACAATCTTATCATCCTTTTTTTATTTTGGGAGCTAACAAGTATTGCTTCTTTCTTTCTAATTGGGTTTAATCATGAAGAAAGAGAAGTGCGCCAAAGTGCTATGCTTTCTTTAGGAATTACCGGTGGAGGGGGCTTTTTTTTACTTTTAGCATTTACTTTGATTGGCTATGCTGCCGGCACTTTTAATTTATCAGAAATTGAATTACATAACTTAGTAGACTCTTTGCAAATGCAAGGAACTTTAAACTGGGTACTATTCAGCTTGTTTTTAGGCACTTTTACAAAATCTGCACAATTTCCTTTTCATTTTTGGTTGCCTAATGCTATGAAAGCACCTACACCAGTTTCTGCATATCTCCATTCGGCAACTATGGTAAAGGCGGGTGTGTTTTTATTGGCAACTTTTGCTCCTTATTTTCAGGGCATTGCGCTGTGGAATTATGGACTTTTTTATGTAGGCTTCTTTACCTTAGTTTATGCAGCAATTGTTTCTTTATTTCAAAAAGATTTAAAAGGAATTTTAGCTTATACTACAGTTGCATCCTTAGCAATGATGGTGATGCTACTAGGTATAGGTACGGAAACGGCTTATCTTGCATTATTGTTATTTATTGTGGCACATGCTATATATAAAGCTGGTTTATTTATTACTGCAGGGAGCTTGGATGCTATAACAGGTACACGAAATGTAAATCAACTTCGTGGAGCTTTTAAAATTGCGCCATTTTTAGGAATTGCTGCTTTTGTTGTTGCCTGCTCTAATGGAGGGATGCCTCTGACACTTGGATTTATAGCCAAAGATTTTATTTATATTTCTTTTTTAGAAAAACAATCAATAGAATGGATATTTTTATCTTTAGTTATACTTGCTAATATTTGTTTATTGTTTTCTGGTTTAATGGTTGGATGGAGACCCTTTATGGGAAATAAATCGAATAAAGTAGAAAAGGCTAAACTGCTTTCTACTTATAAGTTTTTACCTTTTTGGTTGCCCGTAATGATTCTAGCAATATTATCTCTGATTTTAGGTTTACTTCCAAATTATGTATTTGAAAATTTACTAAAAGGCTCATTTTTGCAATTTACAAATGCAGTTACATTGCCTAAATTGCAATTATTTCCTGGCTTTGAAATGGAATTATTATTAAGTGGAATAACTCTCGTTGCTGGCTTATTATTGTATTTTATTAAAAGAGGAAAACCTTTTATAGCAAAAATTTTCTCTTTCAATAGCATTGCAAATCCGTTTAAACTAATGTTGCAATTTTACAAATGGTCAACTAAAGTGGCTTTTCGTTATACGAGGTTGATGCATAGTGGATATTTGAGAAATTATATATTGTATATTGTCCTGTTTTTCATTGGTTTGGTGGGTTATGAATTGTTTACTTCTGTAGATTTTAATATTCCATTTGATAAACTAAATTCATTCGGAACCTATGAATTAGTGATTTTTATAATTATAATATTTGCTATTTTCTTGGCTGTATTTACCTCCTCTCGATTAACTGCTATAGCTAGTATGGGAATTGTAGGATATTGTATGTGTTTAATGTTTGTGTTTTATGGAGCACCTGATTTAGCTATGACGCAATTTTCTATTGACACTTTAACTGTAGTATTATTTGTTTTGGTTTTATATCGTTTACCACAATTTAGAAAATACGATAATGCCAAAGTGCAATTAAGGAATGGGCTTGTATCATTAACATTTGGAATTTTAATTTCATTAATTGCTTTGCATGCCTATAATCAACCAGTTATAAGAGAAGTGAGTGAGTATTATGCACATAATGCTTATTTAAAAGCTAAAGGGAAAAATGTGGTAAATGTAGTTTTAGTAGATTTTAGAGGTTTTGATACAATGGTGGAAATTATTGTTTTAGCTATTGCTGCAATTGGAGTATTTAGTATGTTGAAGTTAAATCCTGATCAATTAGAAAAGAATTAATATGAAATCAGTTATTTTAAAAACAGCAGCGAATTATTTACTACCGCTTTTGTTATTATTTAGTGTATTTATATTGTTGCGAGGACATCATTTTTCAGGTGGTGGCTTTGTTGGTGGCTTGGTTGCGTCTATTGCATTTGTATTACATGCTTTTGCCCATGGGATTGAAGAAGGAAAAAAGATTTTTAAAAGAGGACCTGGTTATATGATTGGTATCGGTTTGTTTCTAAGTGTTTGTATGGGAACTTTACCTTTGTTTTTTGGTGAATCTTTTATGACTGGACTTTGGTTTGAGGAAGAGGTTCCGGTAATTGGAAGTGTGGGTACAGCTTTATTTTTTGATATTGGAGTGTTTTTATTAGTTATTGGTGCAACATTAACTATTTTATTCACTATTTCTGAATCAATACAAGAATAATTTTATGGAGATTTATTTAATAATATTAATTGGCTTATTCTATGCTTCTGGACTCTTTTTGATGTTTCAAAGAAGTATGGTGCGCTTGTTGATTGGTTTGATATTAATGGGAAATGGCACAAATTTATTAATATTTCTGATGGGAGATATTGTTAAGGGAAAACCACCAATTATAGGCAAGGACTTTTCAATTTTTACGGAAATTTACGCTGATCCGGTCCCGCAATCACTGATTTTAACTGCAATTGTAATTAGCTTTGGATTACAATCTTTTGCAATCATTTTATTGAAAAAAGTATATCAAATAACTGGTTCAGATGATTTAGATAATCTGAATACTCATGACGACGAAATATGAATAATGTTTATATTGTATTGCCAGTAATTATACATATGATTACTGCTATTTTATGTTTGCTTTCTTGGTATTCTGTGAATATCCAAAAGGTATTAAGTGTTATAGGAAATACAGCTGGATTAATAGTTTCTATTTTCCTTTTAAAAGAAGTGTACACTGGACCTATATTAACTATGCAAGGAGGAGGATGGGCAGCCCCTTTTGGTATTACATTTGTGGCAGATACTTTTAGCTTATTGCTTGTTAGCCTGACTTGCATAAGCTCTTTGGCAATTACATTATACTCTTTTGGGGCTGTAACAAGACATAGGATGAAGTATGGTTTTTTTGTAATCGTACATTTCTTAATAATGGGTTTAAATGGTGCTTTTTTAACTGGCGACATATTTAATATGTATGTATGGTTTGAAATTGTAATTATAGCATCATTCGTTCTTATGACTTTAGGTGGTGAAAAACCACAAATGGAGGGAGCTATAAAATATGTTGCTTTGAATATGTTAGCTTCTACTTTCTTTTTGACTGCTATTGGAATTCTATATGGTATCACTGGAAGTTTGAATATGGCTGACTTGGCACAAAAGTTGGCAGCTATAGAAAATAGAGGTATAGTGAATATAACAGCATTAATGTTCTTTGTAGGTTTTGGTATAAAGTCGGCAGTTTTTCCTTTATACTTTTGGTTGCCCTCTTCTTATCATACTCCTCCATCTACTATTGCAGCTATATTTGGTGGTTTATTAACTAAAGTAGGGGTATATGCATTGTTTCGTATGTTTAGCTTACTTTTTCCTATGGATAATTTTATGCAAAATTTGATGATAATTATTGCAATTTTAACTATGCTTACAGGTGCTATTGGAGCATGGTCAAAGATAAATATTAGAAGGATGTTCTCTTATTTAATTGTATGTCATATAGGATATTTTATTGCAGGTTTGGGGATGTTTACACATGCGGCATTAATGGCAGCAATATTTTATTTAATTCATGATATAATTATAAAAACCAATATTTTTTTGATGGCTGGAATAATGTATAAAATGAAAAGAAGCTTTAATTTGGAAGAATTAGGATCAATACATAAAAATTATCCTTATTTTTCTATTATTGCTTTTTTAATCTTATTTTCTCTTGCAGGCCTACCACCATTATCTGGCTTTTGGTCTAAGATTTATTTATTTGGTGAGGCGATAAGCTTAGAAAGATATGCATTGTTATTTGCATTGCTATTTGCAAGTTTTGTTACTTTGTTTTTAATGGCAAAAATATGGGCTCAAGCATTTTGGAAACAAAGACCAGAAAAATTTGATTTATTAGAAGATCGCAAGGATAAGTATAAAGAGCTGAAATGGAATAAAAAGCTCATTTTACTGGGTCCTGTGGCTTTTCTTTTAATGATTTCTTTATGGATTGGTTTTGGCGCAGATTTGTTTTTTCAAATTTCAGATAAAATAGCAACAGAACTGCAAAATCCTGAACTTTATATTAAAGCAGTATTAAAATAGTGAAGAAATGAAACAACATTTTGTAATGAATGTATTTATGGCCCTACTTTGGATGGCTTTGACTGGAACATTTAGTCCTATAAATTTTGGTTTCGGTTTTGCATTAGGGTTTTTAATATTATGGATTAAGGAGCGAACTGGTACGAATAAGAAATATTTTTATAAAGTACCTAATGTAATAGGTTTTGGATTGTTTTATTTGTGGGAAATGATAAAAGCAAATTTACAGGTGGCTTATGATGTAATAACACCTCATTATTTTATGAGACCTGGAATCGTAGCTTTGCCTTTGGATGCAAAAACAGATTTTGAAATTACTATGTTGTCTAATGTTATTTCTTTAACTCCAGGAACCTTGGTAGTGGATCTTAGTTCCGATAGGAAGGTGATGTATGTGCATGTAATGTATTTAAGGGATAGGGAGGAATTTATTCGTACGACAAAGAATGGATTAGAACGTAAACTTTTAGAAGCATTAAGATAAAATGAGTGTAGAACAATATTTGACTTATATAATTATGCCAATTTTGGCTTTATCTGTTTTATTGGTATTTATTAGATTTTTTAAAGGCCCCGCAGTTGTGGATAGAGTGGTAGCTCTAGATTTAACTATTAGTATAGGGGTAGCAATTATTGCCGTTTATAGTATGATAGCAAATAACAGTGCTTTTCTAGATGATGCTATGATATTAGCATTAATTGCATTTTTAGGAACTGTGGCATTTGCCTATTATTTAGCTGTAAGAGTAAAAAAATGATGAAAGAGATTTTAATTATACTTTTTAGCTCATTGGGAGCATTGTTTATATTAGTAGCTGCGATAGGAATATTACGTATGCCGGACTTCTACTTAAGACAATCTGTTACTGTAAAAGCAGCAACAATGGGAGCAGGTTTTATATTAATAGCAAGCGCTTTTTATTTTTATGAGTTTTCTACTACTACCAAAGCCTTGTCTGTTATTTTCTTTTTATTTGTAACAGCTCCGGTGTCTGGTCATATGATTTGTAGGTCAGCCTATTTTTCAGGCACTCCCTTATGGGAAGATTCTGTTTTGGATGATTTGCATGGAAAATTTGATGCAAAAAATGAAATTTTAAAATCTGGTTTAGAAGAAGAAATAAAAGAGAAAGATCAATAGTATTCTTCCAAAATAGCTTATATAAAAAAGAAGAACTTTTTCAAAATTGAGAAAGTTCTTCTTTTTTTATAGTCTAGCTAATTTTTAGCAATATTGTTCAAAAGCTGCTTTTAGATTCTCTTCAATCATTTCTGCAGTTCTACCTTCAATCATATGACGCTCTATCATATGAACTAATTTCCCATCTTTTAATAAAGCAATAGAAGGAGAAGAAGGAGGGTAGGGTAAGAAATAAGTTCTTGCCTGCGCAACAGCCTCTTTATCTACTCCAGCAAAAGAAGTTACGATTTGATTGGGTTTTTTATCAGCATTTTGAATAGCTTTTAAAACACCAGGTCTTGCCGTTCCAGCACTACAACCACAAACGGAGTTTATTACCATTAATGTTGTACCTTCTTTTTTAAAACTTTCATCAACTTGATCCGGAGTTAATAATTCTTCAAAACCTGCATCGGTTAACTCCTTTTTCATTGGGTTTACTATTTCTAATGGATACATAATAAATACAATTTTTTTAATTAATGTTTGTATACAAAATTACTGAATTCATATTCTTTAAAAAAGCCTTTGTATCTATATAACTATAAAATAAAACAATATAACCCCCTAAGTAATCTGAATTTATTATACTAATTTTTCAGAATTTCCTTTATCTTTGGAATATGATAAATCTTGAATGGAATTATTGGAGCAAAAAAGAGATAGGTGCTTATTTATCGCTACGTGAGGGAGAAATAAAGTTGGGAGAAAAAGTAACTTTCGGCAATTTAGAAGATTTAAAAACTAGCAAAGCGAAGTATGTGCTTTTATGTGTTCCTGAAGATATTGGAATTCGTGCAAATCATGGAGTAGGTGGTGCTGATTCAAATTATAAAGCATTTTTTCAAGCATTTCTTAATATACAATCACATGAAACATTAACAGGTGAAGAAGTGTTTTTATATGGCTATTTAAACCCTAAATGGTCAGAAGAGCTTGGAGAAGTAAAAGAGATAAATGCTTTAAGGGATTTGACAGAAAAATTAGATGATTTTTTAGAACAAATTCTACAAGAAATATTTGCTTTAAATAAGCTGCCAATTTTGATAGGAGGTGGACATAATAATGCTTATCCACTAATGAAAGCAGCATATGCTCAATATAATAAAGGAGTTCATGTTGTAAATATTGATGCGCATGCAGATTCTAGAGCTTTAGAAGGAAGACATAGCGGAAATAGCTTTTCATATGCTATGAATGATGGTGCTTTAAAAAAATATGCATTAATTGCTTGGCAAGAAGCGTATAACAATTCCGAAATTATTAGAAATTTAAAAAATAAAGGGCATTTGTTATTCTCTTATGAGGATTTGTTTCTGAGAAAAAATATTGATGAAGAAAAAATATTTAATATTCTTTCTAGTTTTCAAAATGAAAACCGATATGGACTTGAATTAGATGTGGATACCATTGAAGGTGCTTTAAGTTCCGCAATGACACCATTAGGAATAGCTCCTCAACAAGCTTATAACTGGGTATATAGATTGGCTAAGCATGAGAAGGTTTTATATTTCCATTTGCCAGAAGGTGTTTTGCATCGGAAAGATGGTGCAAAGGATAGAACAATTGGAAAGTTGTTATCTTTCTTGGTGCAAGCATTTATTAAAGGAAATTTAGAAAAAGAAAATTAATCAATATGAAATTAACTACAATAGAATCCGGAAATTTTAAACTAGATGGCGGTGCCATGCATGGAGTGGTTCCTCGTGTTTTATGGGAAAAATTTAATCCGGCGGATGAAAATAATCTTTGTTCCTGGGCCATGCGTTGTTTATTGGTGGAAATTGAAGATAGAAAAATATTAATCGATACCGGAATTGGTGATAAGCAAGATGCAAAGTTTTTTGGACATTATCACTTACACGGTGGATATTCTTTATTAGGTAGCTTGAAAAGTGCTGGATATGCTCCAGAAGATATAACTGATGTATTTTTAACACATTTACATTTTGATCATGTAGGTGGAGCTGTTATAAAAAAAGATGGAGAATATAAATTGCAATTCCCAAATGCGAAATATTGGACACATAAATCTCATTGGAAATGGGCTACAGAACCAAATGATAGAGAAAAAGCTTCTTTTTTAAAAGAAAATATTTTACCCATTGAGGAAAGTGGACAGTTACATTTTATTGAGGTGCAAGATGGAGAAGAATGGTTACCAGGATTTGCAATAAAATATGCGCATGGACATACAGAATCAATGATGATGCCATTATTATCTTATGGAAAACATAAGATTTTATATGTAGCCGATCTATTACCTAGTGTTGCGCATATTCCTATACCTTGGGTAATGGCTTATGATACACGTCCATTAGAAACTTTAAAAGAAAAGAAGGTGATTTTAGAGGAAGCAGTTGCAAATAATTGGTATTTATACTTCGAACATGATATAAATAATGAAATGTGTACTTTGAAAAACACTGATAAAGGAGTTCGCTTAGATCAAACATTAACTTTAGAGAAATTAAAATAAAAATCTTGGATTAAAGATATAAATCAATATTATATGAATAAATTAAAAACCACTAATCAATTACTCTTAATAATTGTTATTCCTTTATTGTTTTTCTTAGTAAAAACATTGAGTTTTATTTTTATTCCACTCGTATTCTCTATGTTTATCGCTCTTTTGTTTTTGCCTTTAATGCGTAGGCTAAAAAGAAAAGGTGTGGGTAAAATACCTAGTATATTAATAGTTGTAGCTATTATGATTGGTACTATTACCTTGGCAGTGCAATTATTTAAACTTTCAGGTCAACAAATATTAAATGCTGATGCACAGTTTATAGAACATGCAGAACAGAAAATAATCTCTTTAGTTGAGTCAATTGATGCTGCAGTAGGCTTGGATTTGGCAGAAGATCAATCTCTTTCTAAACAATTGATGGAGAAGTTTAGTGTTTTAAAAGGTGTAGGACCTACTATTAATTTTATAAATTCTACTCTTACTACTTTATTGATGACTATATTCTTTTCTATTTTGTGGTTGACAGAATCTATCAATTTAGAGGGAATCATGCATAAGCTTTTATTGAAATCTCGCTTTACATCAATTAAGACTTTTATTAAAATAGAAAGAAATCTTATTAAATTTGTAATAGTTAAGTTTATAATAAGTTTACTTACTGGAATTGGTACAGGATTAGTGGTCTATTTCTTTGGGGTAAGTTTCCCAATATTTTGGGGATTATTTGCATTCCTAATCAACTTTGTTCAAATGATTGGGTCTTTTATAGCTATTATTACAGCTGGTTTATTTGGATTTATTGAATTGGAATTAGGTGCTCCCTTATTGTTTTATATATCTAGTCTAGCTTTAATTCAATTTATTTTTGGTACAATTTTGGAACCGATATTTATGGGGAAATCTTTCTCAATTAATGTTATAACTATTTTAGTAATGTTGATGCTTTGGGGGTATATATGGGGTGTTCCTGGAATGATTATGTCTGTTCCAATTACTGTGTTTTTCAAAATAATATTTGAGCAATTTCCAAAAACTCAATTTATTGCTGAATTAATATCAGGAAAAGAAACCCCTACGGTGCCCATTGAAAAAATATTACCTTTAGAAAAACTGAATGTAAATAAAGAAGAAGATTAAAGGATAATAAAAATAAAAAAGCTGTAGTAAGATCTTATACTACAGCTTTTTTATTTTTGTACCACGTACGGGAATCGAACCCGTGATTCCTCCGTGAAAGGGAGGCGTCTTAACCCCTTGACCAACGCGGCCTAAAAACATAGAACTATGTCTAGTAGTTTTGTGCAAAGGTAATGGGCATTTTTGTAATTACCAAATATTTATAGAAAAAGCTTTAAATAATTAAACTGAAAGAAAAAGCCATTTGTATATTGTACAAATGGCTTTTTATAAAATAAAATTATTTTTTATTAACAGCATCAGCTAGGGCTTTACCTGGCTTGAATTTAGCAACTGTTCTAGCTTTCACCTTAATTGGTTCATTTGTTCTTGGATTTCTAGCAGTTCTAGCTGCTCTTTTTGAAGTAGAGAAAGTTCCAAAGCCAATAAGGGTTGCTTTTTCGCCTTTTTTCAATGTTTTAGTAATGTTTTCAGTAAAAGAAGCATAAGCATCTGCAGCTTGTGCTTTAGTGATTCCTGCATCTTTAGCCATTTGGCTAATTAATTCTGTTTTTGTCATAGTTTTGAACATTTAATGTGAATGTATTATTCTGTCATAACAAACTTACAAAATATTGCTATAATTCAAAATGTTTAAGCTTTTATTTTGTCTTATTTTTATTATATATACCATTAAAGTTGCATAATCGAATCATTCTACAAAATTATCTACTAAAAATCCTTATTTAATCCAAGATTTGAACTCTTTAGAGTTTAGGTTGGCATTAGTAACTGATCTGAAAACTTTTCCATCTTGTACCCAAAATATAACAGGAACTCCCGTATGACCTAAGCTGACTAATTCTTCAACAAAAGCTTTTGGTTCAGCAAAATAACTTGGCATTTGCATAGGTCCTGTTTCGGCTTCAAAATTTTCATACATCTCTTGTAGTTTATCTTGCTCTGGGTGTGCTTGGAAAATAGCTATAACTGGTAAATCAGGATCTTCTGATTTCATAACATTTAATTCTTTAGCTGCAGCCATGCAATGTCCACAAGTCAGGCTTAAAAATGCAATGAGACTTTTTCCTTCCTTTAAATTAGCATCATTTTCCCACGACGTTCCGGGAATTAAAATATTCTCCCATAAGATTTCATGCTTCTTAGAAATAGGATCTTTCAAAAAAATGAATACAATAGGAATGAATAATAAAATATAATGAACACTATGATTTAATTTAAAAAGCCTGCTCTCTTTAAATTGTTTAAGTAAGTATATGTTCAAACCTATAAGTACTAAGTTTTTGACTATAGAAGCTATAGGTGAAACTTCAATGAAATCTCCCATACAGCCACAATTTACGTCATTTCCTTCTCGAAAAAATAAGATGAGCAAATGTAAAGTAAATAGAACTAGTAGAGCTAAAGAGAATTTTAATATCCATGCTTTTATTCCTCTCTGTTGGATGATTAATAATATGCCAATTCCTAACTCTACACCTATAAACACCCTAGCTAAAATAGCTGAAAGACTAGTAGCTATGCCTAATTGTGATTGTATCGTAAAGTCAAAATAATTAACATTTGGAATCATTTTTGTGATCGCTGAAAAAACAAAAAATCCGCCTAATAAAATCATACATATAGCGGGTAAAAAGCCTTTGATTTCTCTTGATTCTGATTTTGTCATAAATATAAATTATTAAAAAACGGTATTCTATTGCTCGAATACCGTTACAAAAATATAGAAAAATAAATATCAGTTATTCTTTTATTTCAAATTTTCCACCTTCAATATGGATTGTATCTTTAATGCTTGCATCTTGAGGATTTGTATAAACTAACCACAAGTCAAAATCACCTTTAAAAGTATCTCCATCACTCTCAATGTTTACATAGCTTTGAAAATCTTCTTCATCAGGATTTGGATTTGCAACAGTATTAATCGATAAGTAGTTTTTTTGTAAACTAAAATCTGCTGATTTGTCTAAATGATCGCCTTTAGTATAGGTTGCCATCATATATTCAGACATGGTATATTTTTTTTCTCCGTCATAATGAGAAATGGTAAAAGTTAAGCTATTTGATTTTACAACTTCCATGTCAGAACTGTATTTCACTCCAGATACGATTAAAGTTTTAATTCCTGTATCCTCATCTTTAGTAAGGCTAACACTTTTTGCATTTGCAGTAATTTCTTTACCATCTAAAGTATAAGTGAAAGTACCTTCGAGAGGATTCCTGCTATCGTCAATGTCCATGGGACTATAGTCTTTTGTACAGCTAGCTAAAAATGCTAAACATAAACTACCTAAAATTAATTTGCGCATATTTATAAAGTTCTATAAATGATTGATAGTAAAAGTAGAAAATTAATTATTATATTACAATAAAATGATTGAATTTTATTTAATTTTTAAGTTCATATTGTTCTTTGAGTGCTTTTATCACCTCATTATATGCTGTTTCTAAATTGTCATTGACAATAATTTTGTCAAAACGGTCTTGATAAGTCAACTCTTCTTTTGCTTTTTCTACTCTTTCTAATATTTTTTCATCAGAATCTGTCTCTCTTTTTCTCAATCTGTTTTCTAATTCTTCCAAACTTGGTGCTTTTATAAATAATGAAAAAATTTTATTTTTATTGTTATTTTTTAAATTTAAAGCCCCTTGAACATCTATATCCAAAATCGGTATTTTACCATCATCTTGAATTCTATGGATTTCCCTATGAAAGGTGCCATAATATATTGATTCATACACCATTTCCCATTCTAAAAAATCACCAGATACTATAGAATTCTTAAATTCTTCTACACTTATAAAATAATAATCTTTTTTATCTATTTCATTAGCTCTTGGTTTCCTTGTTGTTGCTGAAATAGAGAAATTAAATTTTGGATATTCTTTTAATAAACGCTGAATTATGGTTGTTTTGCCTGATCCAGAAGGAGCAGTTATTATTACCATATCTTTTTTGCCCTTTAAATTATTTGACATAGAAGAATTTTATTTTTTTCGCTTTTTATTATTTTCTTTTAATAATTTCTGGATATCATTTTTTAAAGCGTGCATATTTGCATAATGTCCTATGACTTCACCTTCAGGATTTATCAAAAATACTTGTGGTATATAGGTAACACCCCAATCTGCTGCAGCTTCAGAATCCCAAAACTTTAAATCACTTACATGATTATTCCAAAATAAATTATCTGTTTCTTTGCCTTTCAACCATGCATCTTTATTTCTATCTAAAGAAACACTAAACACTTGAATGCCATTTTTAGCATCTTTAAACTTTACACCTTCTACCTCTTGCATGAGTTCCACTAAAGTAGGATTTGCTCTCCTGCATGGACCGCACCAACTTGCCCAAAAGTCTACTATTACATATGCTTTTTTATTCACTTCTGATAGTTTTATAGTATCTCCATCAGGATTAGGAAGTGCAATTTCAGGAGCAATTGTTCCTATTTTTATCTTTTGATTTGGCCTTTGTGCCCAATTTGATTTAGAAATTCCTATTCCAGCTATAATTCCTAGCGCTAATATCCACTTTTTCATAATTATTCTACTTATTGATATGCACCAATTGTTACAGGTGCTGTTCTTAAATTACCTAATATATCTTCTGATAATCCTATATTTATCCCTTTATTCTTGGCAGGAGAGTCGGACTTTAAAGTAAAATCCTCCTCTTCCCAGTCGTTAAATTTAGGGTTCTTATTTCTTATATTCTCATTTTGGACTACAAAATCTTCTAAATTTTCTGAGGATTTATATAAAGAATATGAAATGTTCACATTGCTAGAAGCTCCAGGGCGTTCAAGAAAAAGAACCTCATCTTCATTATGTCCATCAATTATAGTATTTACAATTTCTGCTTGCAATGGAGCAGAAGTGTATTCTTGATCATTAATTGGGAAATAATTAAGCATAACCATTGAGAATGCATCCGTGGCTTGCATAAACCTTCCCGGATGTGTAGCAATTGTGCTATTATATACTTTATAGTTTCCACCTTCAAAAAACATTACATTTTCTGCGCCACATTGAACTATAACACAATTGTCCATATAAATACTACTATTAAATCCTAATACACCATATCCCAAAGAATTTTTAATAATTGTATTAGTCAGTTTTAATTTAGGATTACTAGTTTGCATTGTATCTTGATCAACTTGAATGCTTGCAGCCATTACTAAACTCTCTCCCAATTTTGTACTATTTCCTCCATTTTTGATAATTGCATAATTTATTTCATTATTATAACTTGTTTTACTAAAATAAATTCCACCCCATTCTCCAGGAATATCTTCATAGCTACCTACCCAAACTTTTCTATCTATCCTATCTCCTTCAAATTGTACAGGGTGTTCTAGACTTCCTTGGATTTTTAAGGTTCCAGTAACGAATAATCTGGAATCAGCATGCATATATATCCTTGTCCCAGCATTTATAGTTAAAGTTTCTCCTTCGTCTACTAATGCGTTATGCATAATAATATAAGGCTTTTCATCGGTCCAAGATTGGCTTTGTAAAACGCTATCTTTTATATAAACAGCATTTTGACCATAAGCTAAAATGGGTAAGGTTTTACTGCCATCCGCACTTTGAATTAATAATTCATCTGAAATTAAAAATGGATTATTTTCATCTGTAGGATCTATAAAAACTCTCAAGAAAATATAGGTACTGTCTTGAGCTAAAATTTTAATATTTTTTGCAGATTTTCCCATTTCTCCTTCTATATTTAAACTAAATGGAGAACTGTTTCCTTTTTTTAATGCAATATGCTCAATTTCAATATCTTCTTTACTAGTATTGAAAATTTTTAAAACTCTAGTTGAAGAACCTTGTTCTGTAAAAACTGTGTCAAATAAAAAAGTATCTACTTCAAAACTTACTTGTAAAGCTCCTGGTTTATAATTTGTTTTTTTACATGAGCTAATTAATAATATAATTCCTAAAAATAAGGTAGAAATTAAGAAGCTGAAAGAAATTATACTGTATTTATTGTTTTTCATAAGAGTCTAAGCAAAACTAGGTAAAAAGTAAATATAAATCATTATTTTTAAATTTATTAAAGATTTATTTACATTATTAAGCTTTTCTCCATGTATAATAAAAAAAGATGGAAATATTCCTTAACACAAGGCACACTATTAGCATTTGTTCTAATATTAGTTCAGATATTTCGTTATAGAAAAAATTTGGATTGGTCAAAAATGCTAAGTTTAGAAATTCCTATATATTTTATAGGTGCCATAATTTTACATTTTATTTTATTATGGCCTTTAAAAATATATTTAGAACGAAAAACTCAAGAAAGATATCAAAAAGAAATACAGGAGGATTTAAAAAATAAAAATAAAAACAATGATTAAAAAAACAATTATTTGGACTTTCGTTTCAATAACGGTTTCTTCTTTTTTGTTTGCACAAAGCAATTCCAAGGAAATATTAAATGAGATAGAAAAAGAAGTATATCAAAACTCTCAATTGGAGGAAATGGCAGTAGAATTAATTGATGGAATTGGACCTCGATTAATTGGAACAAAGAATATGGAAAATGCGCATAATTGGGCTGTCAATAAGTTTAAATCTTGGGGTATTGAATCAGAAAATCAAGAATATGGAACTTGGTTAGAATGGGAGAGAGGAGTGAGTGAAATTACTATGACTTATCCGAGATTTCAACAATTAGAAGGGATGCAATTAGCTTATAGTCCTAATACCTCTAAAAAAGGTGTTGAAGCGGAAGTAATAATTTTACCTGAAAATATTAAGGATAGCTTAGAATTTGCTCAATGGCTAAATAATGTGAAAGGTAAAATAGTATTAGTTTCTCCTTATATTCCATCAGGTAGACCTCTACACAATTGGGAAAAATTTGCTAGAGAAGAAACCTATATTGCTATGAAGACTAAAATAGAAAAAGCGAAAAAGGAATTTCAAGAAAATATAAAAAGAACGGGCTATAATACTCGCTATACTTTATCTCCGGCATTGGAAGAAGCTGGCGCTGTTGGTATTATAATGTCTTATTGGTCTGAAGAATATGGAGCACAAAAAATATTTGATGCTAAAACTAAAAAAATTCCTACTGTGGATATTTCTTTGGAGGATTATGGTTTATTATATCGTTTGGTTCAAAATGAATATGCACCAAAAGTAAAAATTAAAGCTAGATCAAAATTTAAGGGAACTTCAAAAACATGGAACACAATTGCAACGATTCCTGGTTCAACTAAATCTGATGAGTATGTTATTTTATCCGCACATTTAGACTCTTGGGATGGAGGAACAGGAGCTACAGATAATGGCACTGGAGTACTCACAATGATGGAAGTGGCTCGTGTCTTAAAAAAGATATATCCAAATCCCAAAAGAACTATAATAATAGGTTTATGGGGTGGAGAAGAACAGGGATTGAATGGTTCAAGAGCATTTATTGAAGATCACCCTCATTTAAAAGATAAAATTCAAGTTGTATTTAATCAAGATAGCGGAACAGGAAGAATAGTGGGACTTGCAGGACAAGGATTTTTAGATGCTTATGATTATTTAGGAAGATGGTTGGCTTTAAGTCAAAAAAATGTGACTGAAGAAATTGAAACAGATTTTCCAGGTTATCCTGGTTATAGAGGTTCTGATCATGCTGCTTTTGTGGCTTATGGAATTCCAGCTTTTTATCTTGAATCTAAAACATGGGATTATCGTACTTTGACGTGGCATACCAATAGGGATACTTATGATAAGATAGTATTTGATGATTTGAAGAATAATGTTCTATTGGTGGCGAGCTTAGCTTATTGGGCTAGTGAAGAAGAAGAACAAGTTTCAAGAAGACAGAGGAAATTAAAAATAAATGAAAAAACAGGTGAAATGGATACATGGCCAAGTCCTGGGAAGCCTAAAAGAAGTTTTAAAGAATATAAATAATTGGGTTAGGTATTTAAATAATAAAGCGGTTTGTTTACAAACCGCTTTATTATTTAAATAAATTTATATGTTATGAAAATTTTAGAAAGAGTTATTATTTTCAGCACTTTGTTGTTTTTCTAGATTTTCTTTTTGTGCTAAAATTTTACTTCTTCCATTTTGTTTTTCTACCTCTTCAATTTTTACCTTTACTACTCCACGATTAATAAAATCTAAATCTTTGGCAGCTCTTTCAGTAAGATCTATTACTCGAGTAGGATGTCCCATTCTATCATTTATTTTTACATAGATAAACTTCCCATTTACAGTATTAGTAACCTTAACATAAGTTCCTAATTTAAAGAAATTACTTGCAGCTGTATAACCCTCATTAGTAAAGATATCTCCAGTTGCTGTAGGTCGACCAACAAATTTATCATGATAAAAACTAGCTATTCCAGTCTTTGTATTTGTTACGATCTCCTTAGTTTCGGTATGTATTTCATTGTTTGTATGTGCTGTCAAGTTTCCTTCTGTGGGACTTGTACAAGCAATCCAAGACCATAATATTAAACCTAATCCCATAGTTTTTCTTTTGATTATTATACAAAGATATGAAAAAAAATCAATGTAATTCCTTAATACTTGTTAATGTTACTTTTTAAGCTGCTTTCTTGACTTAGTAAACTTGGCAGATTCTTTACCATAAGCGTTTCTTTTCTTTTTAAATTTCTTATTCGAATGATTATCGAATTTGCCTCCTTTGTTTACATTTTTTGGTTTGCTATCTGCCTTTTCTATTCGAATTCTACGTTTATTATATTTTTGATTTTGTAAAACATCGATAACAAAAGATA
>DATGSF010000232.1:0-20052 GCA_035302865.1 Chitinophagaceae bacterium | reverse complement strand
CAGATGTTAAACCCAATCCGATTTCTTCTATAACAATTCTAGCAACAGCTATGGGGTGTAGAATATAAGGTTCACCGGATTTCCTACGCATTTCTTTATGCGCATCAACAGCCAATTCAAAAGCATTTCTAAGCGTTTTATATCCACCTTTTCTTAAACGTGCATGCATCGCTTTTAATAATGCTCTATATTCTCTAAGTATTACTTTTTTTTCTTCTTCTAGATCAATAGGATAATCATATAATAAGGGTTTCATTCCCATAATCTCAATATTTTAGTCAAAAAAAGCGGAAACCTTAGAAAGATTTCCGCTAGTATGTCTTATAATAATAATCAATTTTCTAAGTAAATTTTGGAAGAATGGATAATTTCGCCAAATTTGTTTTTTGCAACTATCATATAAATTCCATTTTGAAATTGTTGCATTTGAGGAAACTTCATATCGCTATATTTATGATCATTATTTAATTTTTGTTTACATACCTCGCGCCCAATTATATTTATAATTATAATTTCATCTGCATCCTGTATTAAATCAGCATTCATTTTAATATTAACCTCAGTTTTTGCAGGAATAGGGTATGCAACTAATTCATATCTTTTATTGGTAGTTTTAAATTCTTTATTACGCTCTTGAGCAAAAGAATTAGTATTTAAACCAGTAAATAAAAGTAAGAATATAATTAAGTATATGTTTTTCAATTTCATAAGCTGTATTTTTGAAAGATCCAATATTATTATTTAGATATTTCTAATAATCAATAGTTTAATCTAACTAAAGATTATAATACAAATATAAGAAATTTATTTTGTTTGCAAATTAATTTCACCGATTATTTTAAAGAAATTGCAGCAGCTTGTAATATTTCTTGATTATCTATTTCTTTTCTACTTGCAAAAACTACAATTTGCATTTCCTCTGCTTTCCAGTACGATTGCTTTTCATCGTTTTTATCCCAATTGAATTTAGTATTTAATTCATAAACTCTTCCTGCTTCTATTGCATTTAAATCTCTTAATATTTCTTTTCCTCCTGCACCAGTTATTGCTTCTCTAAATACATGATCGTATTTAATTAAAGTGTCGGAACCGATAAATCCATCCCAAATGTTATTTTCTACTGCATAAATGTGGAGATTAACAGGGAAATCAAGATTTTCAGTGAAGGCTAATTTTGTATAAATATTGTATGCATTTTCTCCTTCTTCTCTAGTTTCTATTTTAATATTAACAGGACTTGTATTTGCATAATCTTTCATTTGCTGTATTGCAGCAGGCCAATTCGACATTCCATCAATAAAATAAGGATTAAATCCTGTGCTCAAGGGTAGTCGATCAAAAGAAACTGATGGTTTATTTCCTTGTCCACCAAAAATCAAATCCATAATTTGAGAACCTTGTGAAGTTCTAAAATCTTGAATGCTTTTTCCATTGATGGGGCTTGTAAGAGAACCAAAATGATGTGCAACAATTACAAAGCTATTATTGTTTTCTGAGTTTAATTGTTCTAAAGCTTCCGCACCTTGAGGGCAGTTTACACAACGAACACCTGTTAACTCTTCAAGTAAATATTTTTTTTCTTCAGGTGTTTCTATATTAGTTACGTAGCTGGTATCTACCATTTCTTTATCTTCAAATTGAATTCCTATAGCTTGTTCTTTACAAGCATAAAGAAAAAAGGGGAGAGCGAACAATAACTGCCATTTTTTCATAAATATGTATTTTAAAAGAAAGTGAATTGTTTTTAAAAAGATAAAAATAAGATATTTTTCTAAGAACTTCTACATAAAGTAACATCTTTGTATCTTTACCACAAAATTAATTAAAAAATGGAATTAACGAGACGTCAAATTCAAGTGGGGAAATTAGTTCATGAAGAACTAAGTCAAATATTTACTAAAGAAGGTTTTTTTCAAATGGGAAAAGGTATGGCTTCTATAGCTGAAGTAATAATGACTCCGGATTTATTAGAAGCAAAGGTATTTTTGAGTTTTATTAATGTAGAGGATAAAAAAGCAGCTATAGAGCTATTTGAAGGAAGGGCAAAGGAAATAAGAGGAGCTTTAGGAAATAGATTAAGACATCATTTGCGTAGAATTCCTGAATTGCATTTTCTTTTAGATGATTCTATGGAAAGAGCATTTAGATTAGAAAAGATTTTTAAAGATATCAATAAGGAACAATCTGAGGAAGATGCGTAAAATCTCCAGCAAAATAGCTTGGGCTTATTTTTGGAAACAAAAAGAAGTGCAAGCTGTACAGATTATATCGTGGATAAGCTTAGTTGCAATGTTGGTAACATCTGCTGCAATGATAAGCTTATTTTCTATATATAATGGTATTGAATCTACGATTAAAAACATGTATAATGCTTTTTATTCAGATTTGGAAATTACAGCAGCAAGCGGAAAGTTTTTCACATTAAAGGAAGAGCAGAAAAGTAAAATAAAAGAAGTGCTTCCTGAGCATAGTTTTTACTTGGAAAGTATAGAAGATCTTGTTCTACTGCATTATGATGACCAACAAAAACCAGTTAAATTAAAAGGTGTAGATGCAGCATGGCTACAATCGCATAAGTTGCAAGATTATATGTTTTCTGGGGAAGCAGACTGGAATAATAGCTACCCATTTCCTGTTCTTATGGGTTTGTCCATAGCTAATGATTTACGTTTAGATATTTTTACTTTTTTGACAGAACCTTATTTGTTCTATTTAGATCCTTCGACTTCTATTTCGGGTTTATCAGCTCTGAATTTACCTGAATATGCTTTGCAAATGAATGGAACCTTTCACATACAAGAAGAATTTGATCAGACATATGTACTAACACCATTAGAAAAAGCTAAAGAAATTTTTCAATTGGAAGGGCAATTAAGCGCAATAGAAATAAATAAATTACAATCTAAAAGACAGATTAAGAAAGCCAAAACTAGCATTCAAGAAATACTAGGGGAGGATTTTATAGTAAGGGATAGATTAGAACAAAATCCAACTTTATATTGGATTATGCAAAGCGAGAAATGGGCAATATATGCCATTTTAATAATGGTAATGGCAATTGCCTCTTTTAATATGATAGCTTCTATATCTATGTTAATATTAGAAAAAAAACATGAGGTTTTTATATTAAGAAGTATGGGAATGCAAGATAAGCAGGTGTTTTTATCTTTCTTTAAACTTGGATTATGGATAACAGGAATTGGTGCAGGTTTAGGTATAATTTTGGGTTTTTTATTGTGTTTAGGTCAAATGCATTTTGGTTGGATTGCTTTTCCTGATGGTTTTATAGAAGAGGCTTTTCCTGTTAAGTTTAAAATTTGGGATTTTGTAATCGTGTTTTTCTCCTGTTTTATAATTGGAGCTTTTGCTGCAATTGTGCCATCCTTGACTATATTAAAAGAAGAAAAAGCTATGTCGCAGATAGAGAAAAGAGATTAAGTTTAAAAAATAGATAAAATGTCTTTAGAATTTAATAAATTTGTACAATTTTCAAAAATATGCAAACACTCATAAAACAAGCAGTTATTCTCCAAAAGGATAAAAAGAATCTAAAGAAAGCAGTAGATATCTTAGTGGAAAATAATAAAATAAAGAAAATAGCAGATTTAATTCCTGAAAAAGAGGAATATACTATAATTAGTGGAAAAAAATTATTTTTAAGCGCTGGATGGATAGATATATTTGCAGATTTTTCTGAGCCAGGCTATGAATATAGAGAGACAATTGAGCAGGGGCTACTTGCGGCAAAAAGTGGGGGATTTAAACAAGTTTTTTTACTTCCTAATACAGAACCTAGTATTAGCACTCAATCAGAAGTGCTATTCGTAAAGCAAAAAGCACAGAATAGTGGTTTGCAAGTTCATCCTATTGGAGCAGTTACTAAAAATTTAGAAGGGAAAGAATTAGCGGAAATGTATGAAATGAAGGAAGCGGGTGCTATTGCTTTTTCTGAAGGCTGGAATTCTATAAATGATGCAAATTTAAGCTTAAAAGCTTTGGAATTTGTTAAAGCATGGAATGGTATAATTATACATTTACCTTATTTAGAGGAATTAACTAAAGATGCTTGGATGCATGAAGGGGTGCAATCTACTTTATTGGGTATGGCTGGTATTCCTGAAATAGCAGAAACTATTTTTATTAAAAGAGAAATAGAATTAGCAAAATATGCTGAGTCGCGAATTCATTTTACAGGAATTTCAGCAAAAAAGAGTGTAGAAATAATAAGAAATGCTAAAAAAGAAGGTGTTCAAGTTACATGCTCCGTTACTCCCTATCATTTATTATGGAATGATAAAGAATTAGAGACTTATAATTCTCTTTATAAAATAATGCCTCCGCTACGAACAGAAGAGGATAGGCAAGCACTTGTGGAAGCTGTTATGGATGGCACTATCGATTGTATTAGCTCCCATCATAGACCTGCAAATTGGGATGAGAAAACAAAAGAATTTGAATACGCAAACTGGGGAATAGCAGGAATAGAATATCTTTTACCTTTAGTATTAAAAGCTATTCCAAACATTTCAGCAGAAAGGTTAGCTGCACTTTTAGTATATAATGCTCAGGAAATTTTTGGAATTAAAATGGAAGATGATATTGCGGAAGGAGTGGATATAAGCAAACTGACTTTATTTGATATGGAAGATAATTTCATCTCCCAAAAAGGAAAGTCAAAAGCTTATAATCAACCCGAAATATCAGAAAATATGCTTGGGAGAATTTTATTATAAATCAATACATTATAGAATATTAAACATGAAAGAGCATATGACTGCTGTAAATGAAATAAGCAAAGAGGATTTAAAACAATATTGGAATATTGGCTTGGTTTTTGGTTTGGTATCTGCAATTATTTATTGTATTTCTTTATATCTGAAATATAATTATTTTTATACTAATCCAGTGGCTTTTCAAGCAAGCTCTTTTATAACTTATTTTATATTTGTTTTGCAATTATTACTTTGTGCATTATATATTCGAAAAAATAGTGTGGGCTATTTAGGATCACGGCAAATATTTGGTGCTTTGTTCTTAATGATTCTTATGACGGAAACTGCTTATTTGCTATTTAATTATTTTTATTTAGTGAAAATCAATCCCGGTTTTACAGAAGAGTTTCGAGAAATAATTTTAAAACATATGACCGTATTAGGACAGAGTTCAGAAGATATTGCTGCATATGCAGAAGAAATGGATGCTGTTACAGAAGAACAACAAAGTTTTATGTATCATTTTAAGGGAAATATTATTTGGATATTGATAGATAGTATAATTGCCTTATTGATGAGTCTGTTTTTAAAACGACAATAATTGTAATAATTATTTTAATTATAAAGAAAACGAAAACAATAAATATATGGATTTATCTATAGTTATTCCTTTATTAAATGAAGAAGAATCGTTGCCGGAACTTGCAGAATGGATACATAAAGTTGCTTTAAAACAGGAATGGGAGTATGAAATATTGTTTATTGATGACGGCAGTAACGATAATAGTTGGGAAGTTATTAAAAAACTACAAAGTGATGCCCCTGGAAAAGTAAAGGGTATTCGTTTTCAAAGAAATTATGGTAAAAGTGCCGCTTTGAATGTTGGTTTTAAAGCAGCTAAAGGTAGGGTAGTAGTAACTATGGATGCTGATCTTCAAGATAGCCCTGATGAATTGCCTGAATTATATAGAAGGATACATGAAGAAAAATGGGATTTAATTTCTGGATGGAAAAAAGTACGTTATGATAATAAATTAAGTAAAAATTTACCTTCTAAATTTTTTAATTCTATAACTAGATTTTTTAGTAAGATCAAATTAAACGACTTTAACTGTGGCTTAAAAGCTTATGATTCCGAGGTGGTTAAAACGATAGAGGTTTATGGAGAAATGCATAGATATATTCCCGTTTTAGCAAAACAGGCAGGTTTTCATAAAATTGGAGAACAGGTTGTTCAGCATCAAGCTAGAAAATATGGTACTTCTAAATTTGGATGGAATCGATTTATAAACGGCTTTTTAGATTTAATGACTTTGCTTTTTATGCACCGATATGGTAAAAAACCCATGCACTTTTTTGGTCTTTTAGGCACCTTATTGTTTGGATTTAGCTTTTTAGTGTTAATATATTTAAGTATTGCAAAATTTACACAAGCCGATTTTACCTTAACCAATAAACCCTCTTTCTATTTAATGCTGACTACACTTTTATTAGGAAGTAATTTATTTTTGGCGGGATTTATTGCAGAAACAACTGTGCGTAATGCAAGAGACAGAAATAAATATTTGATACGAGAAGAAATCTAAATTTAATTCCTTAATTTTATAAAGCATAATGTCATGCTATTTCTATGCTTAAATTAAGACAACATCAAAAATTATTACATAAACTATCTCCACAGCAGATTCAATTAATGAAACTGTTGCAGGTGCCTACACATCAATTAGAAGAGCGAATTAAAGAAGAATTGGAAGATAATCCAACATTGGAATATGATTATCAAGAGGAAAATGAGGAGGATATTTTCGAAAAACAAGAAAAAGAAGAAGAGGACTTAGATCGTGTTTTACAAGAGGAATTGGAGGAGCATTTGCAATACGAAGAAGAATATAATTCATATTATACTGGAGCTTCGAATAGTAATGATGATGAAGGTGGCTTGCAAGAATATTTAGTTCAAACTCCTTTAGATTTTCATGATTTTTTAATGCAACAAATTGCTTTATTAGACTTGAATGACACGGAGTATATAATTGCTACTGAAATAATAGGAAACATTGATGATGATGGTTACTTACGTAGAGATATTGCTGCTATAGTAGATGATTTACAGATAAAGCAAAATATTTTTACACAAAAAGAACTTGTTGAAGAAGTCTTAAATCAAATAAAAGGATTAGAACCTCCTGGTGTTGGAGCAAAGGATTTACAAGAGACATTAATTCTTCAAATGGAACGTTTTCCGGATCAAGAACAAGATGATGTTAAATATGCTATAATAATTATAGAATCATTTTTTGAAGAATATACTAATAAGCGATTTAAGGAAATTCAAGAGATAATGAATTTAACAGATGCACAATTAAAAGCTTCTCATGAATTAATATTAAGCTTGAATCCTAAACCAGGGGCTGCATTTTCTTCTTCTTCTAATGCTAATCAGAATCATTATATTATTCCTGATTTTTTTATTGTACAAAAAGATGGTGATTTAGAATTAACCTTAAATGCTCGCAATGCACCAGAATTACAAGTTTCTCCGCATTATATAGCTATGTTAAAAGCGTATGATAAGAGTAAGGAGAAAAATAAAGAACAAAGAGAAGCTTTATTATTTTTAAAACAGAAAATAGATGCAGCGCAATGGTTTATTGAAGCTATTATCCAAAGGCAACAAACTTTATTATTAACCATGCATGCAATTATGGAGTTTCAACGAGATTATTTTATGACAGGAGATGAAATGCGTTTGCAACCAATGATTTTAAAAGATATAGCTGAGGAGATTGATATGGATATTTCTACGGTGAGCAGAGTAGCAAACAGTAAATTTGTGCAAACGGAATATGGCACATTTCCATTGCGATTTTTCTTTTCTGAAGCAATTCAAAAAGAATCTGGTGAAGAAGTTTCCAGTAAGAAGGTATTAAAAATTATTGAAAACATCATTGCTGCAGAAGATAAAAAACATCCTTTGTCGGATCAGAAAATTATGGAAGAATTAAACGCTCAAGGTTATAAAGTTGCCCGCAGGACAGTTGCCAAATACCGTGAGAATCTTAAAATTCCAATTGCTCGCTTGCGAAAAGAAATTTAAAAAAGGTGGAAATATTTGCTATTGGTTGATCTTCGTAATAAAATAATTTTTGAAAAAGAATTAAAGCTGTAAAAACGTTTATTTGGTTTTTCGAACAATTAGATGAAATATGGAGCTTTTATAATGCCTATTAAAATCAACTTATTTTTGTTACATAATATATATTATGTTAACTAAATAGATTCGATAAATAAAAAGTAGTGCATTTTATTCACCACTACTTTCTATAAATAGCATTTAAATTTATAAGGAAATAAAGATTATTTTAAATCTTCTAATGCATTTTTAATTCGATTTATAGCAATTTCTAATTCTTCAATGCTTGCAGCAAATGAAAAACGAATACAATTATCTAATCCAAAGGCAGATCCAGAAACTCCAGTTACATGTGCTATATTTAGTAAATAATCTGTAAAGTCATTTGCATTATTTATTTTAAAAGATGCAGTCGCTTTACCAAAATAATATGAGATATCAGGAAATGCGTAAAAAGCACCGTCCGGCATATCTAATTTAATTCCTTCGATATTTCTCAAAGCATTAACGAAATAATCCCTTCTTTTTCTAAACTGTTCCGTCATTTTCTTAGCTTCAGTTAAATCACTTAAAGCACGAACACCAGCTTTTTGTGCGATAATATTAGCACCGGAGGTAATTTGTCCTTGAAATTTTTCACAAGCTGCCGCAATTTCTGGATGTGCTGCCATATAACCCAGTCTCCAACCAGTCATTGCAAAGCCTTTTGAAAATCCATTAATTAAAATTACACGATCTTTTATTTCTTCAAAACTAGCTATGCTTTCATGTTTTTCAACATAATTAATATATTCATATATTTCATCGGAGATAATATATATATTAGGATATTTTTTAAATACTTCTACCAAACGCTCCAATTCCTCTCTGCTATACACTGCCCCGCTAGGATTACAAGGAGAAGAAAAAACAAATAATTTAGTTTTATTTGTAATTGCAGCTTCGAGTTTTTCAGCATTTACTTTGAATTTATCTTCCACGCCACAAGGAATAAAAACTGATTTTGCATGTGCTAATTGTACCAAATCGTTATATGTTACCCAATACGGTGTGGGTATCAACACTTCATCACCTTCTTCTACTAAACTCATAATGGCGTTTGCTAAAGATTGCCTTGCTCCAGTGCTCACCACGATTTGATTTGGATTATATTCTAAATTATTATCACGTTTAAGTTTTTCAACAATTGCATTTTTTAATGCTGCAATTCCTGCAACTGGAGGATATTTTGTAAATCCATCTAACATAGCTTGGTTTGCAGCTTCTATAATATATTTTGGTGTCGCAAAATCTGGTTCGCCAAGGCTTAAATCAACGAGGTCAATACCTTGATCTTTTAAAGCTTTTGCTTTTTTAGCCATTAATAAAGTTTGCGGCTCTTCTATTCTTTCTAATCTATTCGTAAGTGTAATCATATGCACAGTTTCCTAAACTATTTCTTTTTGTTTACTCAAAAATAAGACTTAATTTTTCAATCTTTCTTTTTTTGCAAAAGTATTTTTAAAATGCAATTATGCACTAAAGTAAATTTGTTATCTTTGTGTATATAAATTAATTATTTATGCCAGGATTTACTGTTGCTATTGTAGGTAGGCCGAATGTAGGAAAATCTACTTTATTTAATCGACTTATTGAAAGACAAAAAGCTATTGTTGATGATTTTAGTGGTGTTACCCGAGATCGTCAATATGGCATTGCTGATTGGAATGGGAAACAATTCAATTTAATTGATACAGGTGGTTTTGTCTCTAAATCGGAAGATGTTTTTGAAAAAGAGATTCGCAAACAAGTTTATATTGCTATTGAAGAATCTGATTTAGTTTTATTTGTAGTAGATGTTACTGCTGGTATTACTGATTTAGATGAAGAAATGGCGCAAGTTTTAAGGAAATCTAATAAACCTACCATTGTTGTAGTTAATAAAGTTGACAATCAAGAGCGTTATTTGGATGCCACAGAGTTTTATATTTTAGGATTTGAAGAAACATATTTTATTGCATCAAACTCTGGTTCAGGTACTGGTGATATGTTGGATGCTGTATATAAAATGATTCCAGATACTAAATCAAGTATGTCAGAAAAGGAATATATTGAGGTGGAAGTAGAAAATGAGGAAGGGGAAAAAATGATTGTTAAACAAGTAAAAAATAAAATTCCTCATATAGCCATAATTGGACAACCTAATGTAGGAAAATCTACTCTATTAAATGCTTTAACTGGAACAGAAAGAGCTATAGTTTCGAATATTGCTGGGACAACGCGTGATACCATTCATACGCATTACAATCAATTTGGAAAAGAATTTATTTTAATTGATACAGCGGGTATTCGTAGAAAGAAAAATGTAAAAGAGGATTTAGAGTTTTATTCTGTTATTCGTGCTATTCGTGCTATGGACGAATCAGATATATGCTTATTATTGATTGATGCAGAAAAAGATATTACAGCACAAGATTTAAATATTTATAGTCTTGCTGCAAGAAAAGGAAAAGGAATTGTAATCTTAGTGAATAAATGGGATAAAATTCAAAATAAGGAAACAAATACTATGCGTGATTATGAAAGAAATTTAAAATTGCGTTTAGAACCTTTTAGTGATGTTCCGGTAGTTTTTATTTCAGCTAAGGAAAAAACAAAAATCTTTCAAGCTACAGAGAAAGCCATTGAAGTTTTTGAAAATAAAAACAGAAGAATTCCTACTTCTAAAGTAAATGAAACATTATTGAAAGAAATTGAACGTTTTCCACCACCAATTGCGCGTGGAAATGCAGTTAAAATTAAGTTTTGCTTACAGGTTCCTTCTTTGAATCCAGCTTTTGCTTTTTATGCTAATCATCCAAAAGAAGTACGTGCTCCTTATAGGCATTTCTTGGAAAATAAAATTAGAGAACATTTTAACTTTACCGGTGTTCCAATTCGAATCTTTATTCGTAAAAAATAAAATTTAAATTTTTAAAATGCAATTAGATTTTGATAATAAAGCTTTTAGTGATGCTTGGACTTTTGTAAATTTTACAGAGGAAAATATTTTTCTTACTGGTAATGCCGGTACAGGAAAAACCACTTTTTTACATCATTTAAAATCTAATTGCAATAAAAATAAAGCAATATTAGCTCCTACTGGTGTTGCAGCAATTAATGCCGGTGGGGTTACTATTCATTCTTTTTTTCAATTACCCTTTGGAAGCTTTATTCCTGATGAGCATCCGCAATGGAATAATCCCAATGCGCGTACTTTTAATAAGCAATCACTTTTTAGAAATCTTCGTTTGCGTAAGAAGCAAAGAGATATCATTAAAAACTTGGAATTGCTTATTATCGATGAGGTTTCTATGGTTAGAGCAGATTTATTAGATGCAATCGATATTACCTTGAAAGGTGTTCGAAGAAATCATAATAAACCCTTTGGAGGAGTACAAGTAGTTTTTATTGGGGATTTATTTCAATTGCCACCAGTAGTAAAGGATGAGGAATGGAAAATTTTACAAGACTACTACCCTAGCCCTTTTTTCTTTCATGCGCAGGTGCTTCAATCCAATCAACCTACAACTATAGAATTAAAAAAGATTTACAGACAAAAAAATGATGTAACCTTTATTGAAATTTTAAATAAAATTCGTTTTAATACTATTGATTATTATGATTTAGAAATTTTAAATCAACAAGTAACTAACAGTAAAAGCTTTACTAAAGATAAAAGACCCATAACTTTAACAACACATAATTATAAGGCAGATGCTATAAATCAAGAAGAATTAGATGCATTGAAAACTCCATTAGTGAAGATAAATGCTATAGTAAAAGATAACTTTCCGGAACATTCTTATCCTGCTGAATATACACTGCAATTAAAAGTGGGTGCGCAAGTTATGTTTATTAAAAACGATAAAGGAGAGGAAAGAAAGTATTTTAATGGAAAGGTAGGTAAAATCAGTAAAATAAATTTAGTAGAGGAATACATAGAAATTATTTGTCCCGGCGATGAAGAGCCTATTAAATTAAATTTAGAGCAATGGGATAATATTCGCTATGAATATGATGAAAAAAAAGATGATATTTTAGAAAAGAAAATTGGCTCTTTTCAACAATTTCCTATTCGTTTAGCATGGGCAGTTACGATACATAAAAGTCAAGGTTTAACTTTTGATGAGGCGTATGTTGATTTGTCGCAAGCTTTTGCACCAGGTCAAGCATATGTAGCATTGAGTAGATTAACTAATCTCGAAGGTCTTTATTTGCTTAATCCAATACAAAGACACCATATACTCACCGAAAGGATAGTTTTAGATTTTTTTGAAGAACAAAATAATCCGGATATAGTAAAAGACTCTTTGAATAATGCACAAAGAAATTATATTATTAAACAGTGTTTAAATTGTTATAATTTAAAAGAATTAACAGAAAATATACGTAATCATACCGCATCTTATAGTAATAAAAATATCGAAGATGCAAAAGAAGCTTTTGAATGGGGGCAGTCTTTATTACCAACAGTGTTTGAATTAATAGAAACTTCAGAAAAATATAGTAGATTTCTTCAGTCCAATTTAAATTATAATGAAGATTTAGATTGGAATCTTTTACATGAAAAAAACAATAATGCTATTAAATATTTTAAAAAACATCTCATTGATGTTCTAAGTGTAAAGTTTTTAAATCAAATTGATCTCTATAAAAACAATAGTCTTCATAGAAGTTATATTAAAGAATTATCTGGATTTATTAAAGAACTTGAAAATCAAATAAGAATAATAGCTTTTACACCAAACTTAATGAAAGCCATTGAAAATCCTGAATTGCAAACTAAAGCTTTAGAGGAATTCTTTGCTATTAAGAATGAGGTGAAAATCAATGAAAATTCCCAGAAGAGTACTTTAGATAAAGATATTAATAAAGAAGATAATAAGAAAGAAAAAATTTCCAGTAATCTAGTGAGTTTGCAATTATTTCAAGAAGGAAAAAGTATTGATGAAATTGCAGCAATTAGAAAGATAAAATCGAGTACTGTGCATGGGCATTTAGTTAAGTCCTACCCTGCTTATGGTTTGCATATAGATGATTTAGTTGATGCTAATATTAGAAGGCAAATTGTAAAAATCATCATGGATAATCCTACATGGACTAATAAGAAAATTTATGAATATCTAGAAGGTGTTGGAACTTATGAAGATATTAATGCTGCTAAGAAATACTTAAGCCACACTATTGAACAAAGAGAAAATGCACAAGTGAAAATTCAAGAAAGTGAGTAAAGTGATTTTTCTAGCATTCTATTTTTAACACTAAGAAATAGTATTATAATAAAAAAAGAGCTTGAATCAAATAGTATGTATGAAACAAGCTCAAGGGTTTTATTAATTAAGTTTTATAATATTTTCTGGCTATTTAGTAAAGTAAAAAGTATTTTTGTTTTCTTGATTATTAGAAACTTCATGTAATTGAAGAATAAGATTGGATTCATCAATATCTTTTATTTCCATTTCTACATTATCTTCTGGATTATCTAAATCAATAAATACAAATCTAGTGCCATCAATTTTATATCTTCCAGTTAAATTTATCCAATCCTCTTCAAGTTTAAAATGATAATAATAATATCCTGAACCTTTTAAATCTAATATGCTTCCTTCTTGCGGATACAAAGTACTTTCTGAAATAAGTTCATTATCTTCAAATTCTTGAACTTTTACTTTTTCAAAATCCCAGGTGCCGACAATATAATCTTTAGGACTTTTATTATTTACTTGGTCTTTTTTACATCCAATAAATCCTAAACTCATTATACTTACTGCCATAAATAGTTTTTTCATAATATTAAATTTAAGGTTTGAAATTATAACTATATATTAAATATTTTCTTTATCTTCTTTTTCGAATTTAAATGGTTTATTTTATTTGTCTTTTATATTTAATGTATAGTATTTTATTTTCCTTTTAAAATTATCTATACATATAAATAGTCATTTCAATTCTATAATCAACATCCATAATAGAGCCTTCATCTTCTGCATTAATTATTAAAGAATTTTCAGTTAGGGTTTTTATATCAAAAGTGTCATTATCTTGATAGATTTCATCAATTAAAATTAATTTCTTGTCTATAACACTATATTTTCCCTCGCCAGTATCCCATTCTTCTGCTCCTTCATCGTAAATATGAGATACAAAGGTTCCATTTTCTTTTAAATTAAGATAACTACCTTCTGCAGCATATTCAGTTTCTGATTCGGAACTTTCTTCATCTTCAAATATTACTTCAAGCTTTTCAATATTCCATTTGCCTATAATTTTAGTAGCATAATCCATTTCTTGAGAATTTTTATCTTTTTTACAAGCTAAAAACCCTATACTTAATAGGCCTGCAATTAACATTATTTTCTTCATGATTTTTAAATTTTTGTTTTGTTTAATCTAATGAAATTCAGTTCTGTGAAAATATCTAAAATTCTTACTATAATTTCCACCCTAACAATAACGACGAGAATAAGTTTAAAAAAAATGGGTATAAAACTTTTTAATTAATTATTTGTTATTAGAAATATGGCAAAAAGAAATACAATAAAACTAGTAATAGTTTGGATTTTAATTGGAAGCTTAAGTGGAGTGATTTTAGCAATAAGCTTAAAGATACCACAATTATTATGGCAAAATCAAGCCTATAATTTACTTTTTGAAGTAGATTATATTCCTATTTTAAATTCCTTACATCCTCTGTGGTTGATTCGGAACATTTTCCATTTTGTTACATGTATTCTAAGTTTGTATTTTTTATTTCATATTTTAAAATTTTTTAAAATTGAAACCCAATTATGGGCGTATATAATAGTTATAGGTATAGGAAGTGCTGCATTATTTTTCCTTACTCTTTTGTCCAATCAAACTCCAGAAATATCTGATTATAATGCTTGGGTTTTATGGGCTTTAGGACATGTTTTATTTAGTATTTCGGGCTGGTATTTTATAAAAAGCTGGATAGTACCTCTCTATAATGAAGAGAATAAGCAACAACAAATAGATTATTTGCATTTTTAATTAAATAAAG
Organism: Chitinophagaceae bacterium; assembly: GCA_035302865.1. Taxonomy (GTDB): domain Bacteria; phylum Bacteroidota; class Bacteroidia; order Chitinophagales; family Chitinophagaceae; genus DATGSF01. Next base: position 5,165 of record DATGSF010000232.1, on the reverse strand, counting down.
CGCATCGGATGATATGGCATCTTTTGCGCTTTATTTTACAGCCTTGAAAAGCTGTACATTAAAACAGAATTATGGTAAAAAATCTTATTTTATTTTAATAACACGAACTTTCCATTTTTCTGGACCTTTTTCTAAATATTCCCATTTAAAAGGGTCCTTACTTTCAGCTTCCATTTGATAATATAAAGGAAGTGGATCATGGTCATTAATAAATTCAAATGCTTCACCTGGCTTTATATCTTCAAATGCATCATAGAACATTTCATGTCTTTGTGTTGGTTCATAAGGTCTGAGGTCAAATTCATTTACTACGGAAAAACCATCATCACCGAGACCAGTAGGAACAATTTTTGTTAAATGCACTACATATTCATTTTCTTCTTTCTTTTTATAAATCCATTTATGTTTCCTTTCAAACTTTTGTATAAAAATTCCATGAATTTCCTTAGGGTCCTCAGCTGAAATTATTTCCATAATATCCCCTTCTTCCATCATACCATATCTATGAAAAATAATTTGATTCCAACGCTCTTTATCCGCTTTTCGCAAATCCATTAATGTGGAAATTTCATCAAATTCTCTTCCCTGTGATTCTTCTAATCTTGTTACCTGTACTTTCCACTCTCTTTCTCCCCTATTTAAATATTCCCATCCAACCACATCTCCATAAATAGAACGAAATTCGTAAAATAATGGAAGTGGATCATGATCATTAATAAAAATAAAGCTTTCCTTTACAGGCAAATCCTTAAACATTTGTATTAAAAGCTTATGTCGCTCTATAGGAATCAATGTTCTAACATCTTTTACTTCTATATTTCTTGTAGCATCTGTCATAATTATATTTTTAAATTTAATTAAAGATACAAAGGTCTTTAATTCTAAAAAAGTATTCCATTGCTTTTAATATTTATTGTAAAATAGATTTTATTTATGAACAAGGTAAATTTACCTTATTTTAATCATGAGATTTATTTTGGATTGCATCACGTCCTCAAAATCTGTCTCTTTACTTTTGTTTTTTAAAAGGTTTATTAGGAATAAGATATAAAAAACAAGCAAAATAAAAAGCTACTTTTCTGAGTTGGGCTAGAACAATTAAATTATATTTATCTAAATATTTCACTTATAAAAAAATCTTTTTAAGAACTTTTGCAGTGACCAGGAAGTAGCACCGAAGGTGATAATTCAGATTATGTATTATTGAATTGTGAGACTAAAATATGATTTTTATTATAAAAAAAATCAGAGACTCTCCAGCCTCTGATTTTAGAATTCCGTATTTCAATTATATTATGATTTATATAATTCTTTAAAATACTTATGGAAATGTGGTAAAGTTTCTATTCCTTTATAATAATTGAATAGATCAAATTTTTCATTTGGAGAATGTATATTATCGTTATCTAAACCAAAACCTAATAATACCGTTTTTACTCCTAAATGTTCTTCAAATAAAGCAACTATAGGAATACTTCCTCCACCTCTAGTAGGTATAGGTTCTTTTCCAAAAGTAGCTTGAATTGCTTTAGAGGCAGCTTGATAAGCAATAGAATCTGTTGGAGTTACAACAGGTTGACCTCCGTGATCTCTCGATACTTTCACTTTAACACCAGCAGGTGCTATAGATTTAAAATGCTTTTCAAAGATATCTGCAATTTCTTCAGGTTCTTGATGAGGAACTAAGCGCATAGAAATTTTTGCATGTGCTTTAGAAGGCAAAACAGTTTTTGCTCCTTCACCAGTATAGCCACCCCAAATTCCATTCACATCTAAAGTAGGTCTAATTCCTGTTCTTTCTAAAGTAGTATAACCCTCCTCGCCTCTAACATCATCAATATCTAAATCTTTTTTATATTCTTCTAAATCAAAAGGCGCTTTGTTTAAATTTTCTCTATCTTCGTTACTTAATTCTTCAACTTTATCATAAAAGCCTGGTATAGTAATTCGATTTTTATCATCCTGTAAGGATGCAATCATTTTACATAAAATATTAATAGGGTTAGCAACACCGCCACCATAAACACCGGAGTGTAAATCACGGTTAGGTCCAGTTACTTCCACTTGTAAATATGCCAGTCCTCTTAAACCTGTTTCAATGGATGGATGTTCCATACTAATCATTGAAGTATCAGAAACTAAAACCACATCACAAGCTAATTTTTCTTTATTATTTGCAATCCATGGTCCAAGATTAGGCGAACCAACTTCCTCTTCTCCTTCTATCATGAATTTTACATTACATTGTAAGCTGTCTGTATTATTTAAAACTTCCAATGCTTTTACATGCATAAAAACCTGTCCTTTATCATCGCAAGCCCCACGAGCATAAATTTTTCCATCTTTTATATTAGGTTCAAAAGGAGGTGCATCCCATAATTCTAAAGGATCTGCGGGTTGTACATCATAATGACCATAAATTAGAATGGTAGGCAAATTATCATCAATTATTTTTTCGCCATATACAATAGGATGTCCTGGAGTTTTAGCAATTTCAGTTTTATCGCAACCTGCTTTCTTTAAAAAATCCTCTACTTTATTAGCTGCACGCAACATATCTTCTTTATAGTTTGTATCTGCGCTTATAGATGGGATTTTTAATAAGTCCACTAATTCATCAAGGAATCTATCCTTATTTTTATCGATATAGTCTTTCCAAATTTGCATAAATTATATTTTAGTTCTCTCAAAATTAAGAAATATCATTCAAAATCGAATAAAACAAGGAAGTTAATTTCAAGAGGAAAAATTTAAAGTACTCTTAATTTTTATAAAAATGAAAAAATTAGTGATTCTCTAATAGCAATCTATCCAATTTTACTGTATGTTTAATGAAAATTCACCTTTAGTTCGTACTTTTACATTAAAGCAATTTTTTTATGGATAATTTATTGACAAACTTTGAAATAATCAGCAAAGAGGCCTGGAAAGAGCAAATTCAAAAAGACCTTAAAGGTACTCGCTTTGAAGATTTACAGTCGCAGGACAGAAACAAGTGTAACATAAATCCATTTTATACAAAGGAAGACCTACCCTCTTCTATTGAGGCATTATTTTCTCATAGTGATTGGCAAATTTCTACACAAATCTCCGTGAAAAAAGGAAAAGAAAAATCTGCAAATGCCCAAGCTTTAGAAGAGCTGAAAAATGGTGTACAATCTATTGAATGGATTATTTCTGAAAAATTAGATTGGCAAGTATTATTTCAAGATATTCAATTAGATATTATTCAAACATTTATTCGCATTGAAAATAGTAGTATTACTATAAAAGAAGATATAGATAAGTATTGGGATACCTATTATGCTGGTAAAAGCAAGGAAGATTTTATTGAAATTCTATATGATCCCATTCAAAATACTATACTTTTTGATATTGATTCTATAAATACAAAAGATACGCTATATATTCAAGGCCACGATTATAGCCATTTGGGTCTTAACACCTCAGAGCAAATTGCCTATATATTAGGGAATTTACAAGAGCAACTGCATCTTCGAAAAGAAGCCGGTGCATTAGAGCGGACAAAAAATATATATATTAGTTATGCTAATGGATTACAGTTTTTTGAAGAAATTAGCAAAAACCGTGCTCTGTATCAATTGGTGTCTCTTATTTTGAAAAAGTATGAATTAGAAATTCCTTTTTATTTTCTAGCAGAAACTGCTTTATATTATTTAACTGCGGAAGACAGTCCAAATAATATTTTAAGAAACACCATAGCTGGATTAAGTGCTGTTTTAGGAGGGTGCCATACTCTTTATATTCATCCTCATAAATCAGAACTATTTCAAAAAGAAATTGATGCAAGAAGGATTGCTAGGAATCAGCAACATTTATTTAAAGAAGAAAGTTATTTTCATAAAATAGCAGATGCAGCACATGGCTCTTATACTATTGAACGTAGAACTAGTGAAATAGCAGAAAAAGCATGGGAGTTATTCCTTACTATTGAGGAAAATGGAGGAATATTAAAAGATAAAAATAATTTTATAGAAAAAGTACAGGTGGCACAAAAAGAGTTATTAGAAGCTAGTGAAAATGGCTCTTGGACATTGATTGGATATAATAAACATCTTTTAGAAGAAGAAGCAATACTTCCAGTTTTTGAAAACAAACAATTTGCAAATAATTTGCAGTATTTACAATTGCCTTTAAAAAAATAAATTATGTCAAGAATAAGTTTTCAGGATATTAATATAAAAGAAGAGATTAAAAAACAAGATTTGTCAAATAAGCAGGCTGATGTTTTTTTAACTGCAGAAAATATTTCGATTAAAAGTAATTATGATAAGAAGGATATAAAGCTAGATGCATTATTTAGTATGACTGCAGGCAGCGAACCTTATTTGCGAGGCCCCTACTCTAGTATGTATGTCAACCGACCATGGACAATTCGCCAATATGCAGGTTTTAGTACTGCTGAGGAAAGTAATGCTTTTTATAGAAGAAATCTAGCTGCTGGTCAAAAAGGTCTATCAGTTGCATTTGATTTAGCCACACATAGAGGTTACGATAGCGATCATGAACGAGTTGTGGGTGACGTGGGTAAAGCTGGTGTAGCAATTGATTCTATATTGGATATGAAAGTTCTATTTGATCAAATACCTTTGGACAAAATGAGCGTTTCCATGACTATGAATGGTGCAGTTTTACCTGTTTTAGCTTTTTATATAGTAGCAGCAGAAGAACAAGGTGTTAAATGGGAACAATTAAGTGGAACCATTCAAAATGATATATTGAAAGAATTTATGGTGCGTAATACCTATATTTATCCTCCACAACCAAGTATGCGTATTATTGCTGATATTTTTGAATTTACTTCAAAGAATATGCCAAGATTTAACTCTATATCTATTAGTGGTTATCACATGCAAGAAGCAGGAGCAACAGCAGATATTGAGTTGGCTTATACCTTAGCAGATGGTTTAGAATATATCAAAACAGGAATTGCTGCAGGTATGGAAATAGATGATTTTGCACCTAGATTGTCTTTTTTCTGGGCTATAGGAATGAATCATTTTATGGAAATTGCAAAAATGCGTGCAGCGCGTTTACTTTGGTCAAAAATAGTGAAGCAATTCAAGCCTAAGAATCCTAAAAGCTTGGCACTGCGTACGCATTGTCAAACTAGTGGATGGAGTTTAACAGAGCAAGATCCTTAC
>DATGSF010000231.1:0-11064 GCA_035302865.1 Chitinophagaceae bacterium | reverse complement strand
TAATAGGGAGATACTACGTGTTCCTGGAGTCGCTGCAGTTACGCGAGTTGGAGCAAGAGATTATTCCATGCGTACATGGTTGAATCCAGAAAGGTTGGCTTCTTACGGTTTAACTCCTCAAGATATAATTTCTGCAATTAATGAACAAAATTTTGAAATTGCACCAGGTAAATTTGGAGAAACTTCGGATGAGGTTTTTGAAATTCCTTTAAGGCATACTGGACGTTTCAATATGCCTGAAGAGTATGAAAATATTCCAATTAAAACAAATGATGATGGGTCACTGATATTTTTAAAAGATGTGGCAAGGGTAGAATTAGGAGCAACAAATACTGGTAGTGATAATAGTGTTAATGGATATCCAGGTTTGACTTTAAATATTACTCAAACTGCTGGTTCAAATGCAAGGGAAATTGATATTGAAGTGCGCAAAGCTTTAGAGAGGTTAGCAAAAACCTTTCCGAGTGGAATAAAATATGAAATTTCTTATTCAGTAAAAGATCAAATTGATGCTTCAATAAATCAAGTTAAAAACACCCTGATTGAAGCATTCATATTTGTTTCTTTAATAGTTTTTGTTTTTTTACAAGACCTACGTTCTACTATAATACCATTAATAGCAATTCCTGTTTCCTTGATAGGTACTTTCTTTTTTATGTATATATTAGGATTTTCAATTAATATCTTAACAATGTTTGCATTGGTTTTAGCCATTGGAATTGTTGTTGATGATGCTATAGTAGTTGTAGAAGCAATTCATGAAAAGATGCAAAAAACAGGAATGGGTGCTAAAAAAGCTGCAATTGCTACAATGTCAGAAATTAGTAAGGCAATATTATCTATAACTATGGTTATGGCTGCTGTTTTTATTCCTGTGGGTTTTATGGAAGGACCTTCAGGAATATTTTATAAACAATTTGCTTATACTTTAATTTTTGCAATTCTGATTTCAGCAGTGAATGCATTTACATTCACACCAGCCTTAAGTGCACTGTTTTTGAGAAGAGGTTCAGTTAAAACACGTATAAATAAAAATAAAAAAAATAAAATATACTTTCCAAAAACAAGAAGAAAAAGCCGTACTATATTAGCTTTATTCTTCAGAAGGTTTAATAGAACTTTCGATAATTTTATAACTATTTATAGAAGGAATCTTGAACGCTTATTACATAAACCCAAATTGACTTTAGGAGTATTATTAATAATGATTGGAAGCGGAATAGGAGCCTTATTATTAACCCCTACAAGCTTTATTCCAACAGAAGATGATAGTTTTTTAACTTATTCTATTACAATGCCTCCAGGAGCGTCTTTATCTAGAACAAAAAAAACCTTAGCTAAAGCTGATTCAATTTTGTCTTTAAGGGATGACATAGATGGAAGGACAAGTATATCGGGATATAATGGTATCGATGCAAATGCGAGCCCTTCTTTTGCTGTAGGTTATATTAATTTAAAACCTTACAATAAGCGTGGAAAGGTAAAGGATATAAATAAAATTATGGAAAGCATATTAAATGACTTATCCCAAATTCATGAAGCTTCCTTTCAAGTATTTCCTCGTCCTACGATTCAGGGTTTCGGTGATTTCTCTGGTGTGGAATTCGTTTTGCAAGACCGAATGGGTGCAGGTTTTGTAGAGTTTGAGGAAGTGGCAAATAATTTTATCAATCAATTAAATAAAGAAAATGCAATTTCTAATGCTTTTACTTCTTTTAATGCTCAATATCCACAATATACTTTAGATATTGATTATAAAAAGGCGAAGTCTCTTGGTATAGATGTAAAAGCAATGATGCGTACTATTCAAGCTTATTATGGTCGTGTAAAAGCGGGTGATTTTAGCAGATTTGGTAGACAATATAGGGTTTATATGCAAGCAGATACTGATTATAGAACCGATCCTTCTACCTTTTCTAGTATTTATGTCAAAAATAAAGCTGGAGAAATGGTGCCTGTTACAACTGTAGTTAGCTTAAAATCGCAATTTGGTCCTGAAATTGTAAATAGGTATAATTTATTTAATGCAATTTCTATAAAAGTAAATCCTGCTTATGGATACAGTTCTGGTGACGTAATTGAAAAAATTGAAGCTCTAGCTCAAGAATTGCCGGGTAACTATTCTTATGAATTTACTGGTATGACTTTAGAAGAAAAAGAATCTAGTGGTCAAGCAGTTTTTATCTTTCTTATTTCCATATTGTTTGTGTATTTTCTTTTAACTGCTCAATACGAAAGTTTTTTATTGCCATTAGCAATTTTGTTATCGGTTCCTACTAGCTTCTTGGGTGTTTATTTCTTTATTAAATTGGCTGGTTTAACCAATAATATTTATGTACAAGTTGGCCTAATCATGCTAATTGGTCTTTTAGCAAAAAATGCCATATTAATTGTTGAATATGCTTTAAAACATAGAAAAGAAGGAAATGGAATTTTTGAGGCTGCAGTTGAAGGAGCTACCGAGCGACTGAGACCTATCTTAATGACCTCTTTTGCTTTCATTGCTGGATTAATTCCTTTAATGTGGACTACGGGACCATCAGCTATAGGAAACCATTCCATTAGTTATGGTGCTGCGGGTGGAATGTTAATAGGTGTAATTACTGGTATTTTCTTTATACCTGTTTTATTTTATTTATTCCAAACATGGGATGAAAAACTTAAACTTAAAATTAAAAATGATGAAGAAAATAAAGAAAATTAGAAATGAGTTTTTCCAATATAGTATTATTTCTATTCTATTAATTAGTGTTTTATCAGCTTGTTTACCTCAATCAAAATATAATTTTGAAAAAATGGAAATTCCTGAGTGGTATTTAGCTGCAGATACGGTTTTTATTTCGCCTGATAGCTCTAGTAATATTGGAAAAATCAAATGGTCTGATTATTTTAAAGAGGAAGATTTGTTGTTATTAATTGATAGTGCATTAAAATATAATTTTGATATCCGTGAAGCAATAAAATCGATAGAAATTGTTGAAGAATTATCCAAACAGTCTAAATTGGCATGGTTGCCTCAAGTTAATGCAAATATACTTGGAATTAATAGGCAATATCGATCTTCTAATTATTATAGCAATCCTAGTTCTAAGTATTATGAACATGTAAACCAAACCCCTCCTTCTTCTTTGCATGTGCAATCCATACAAAATACTGCAGGTTTAGAATTGAATTGGGAACTTGACATTTGGGGCAAGATACGAAGTCGAAAAGAAGCAGTTAAGTTCCAAAATTTGGAAATAACAGAAATTCAAAAAATAGTTCAAACTAAAATTGTTGAACAGGTGGTGGCTTCTTATTATGAGTTATTGTTATTGATGGAGCAAAAAGATGTTGCAGAAAGTAATTATAACTTAAGTAAAAATACTTATAGTATAGTCGAATTGCAATATGAATCAGGAAATACTACTGCATTGGCTAAACAACAGACAAAAAGTCAAATGCTTACAGCAAAGTCTTTAATTCCAAAAATACAAGAAGATATAGATCTGAAGAAAAATATTTTAAGCTATATCACTGGACTTCATCCAGATTCTATACAAGTTTCGAAAAGGCTGTGGTCTTTAGAAACAGATACTTTAATTAGCTATGGAGTACCCTTAGAGTTAATTAGAAATCGTCCAGATGTTCGTAGTAAAGAATTTAAACTTCGGAGAAAAAATGCTGAACTTGGCGTGGCTCAAGCAAGTAGATATCCTAGCCTAGTTATAGGTGTAGGAACTGGTACAAATGCAATGTTATTGCAAAATTGGTGGAATATACCAGGATCTATATTTGGATCTTTTATAGGGGGAATCACGCAACCAATCTTTAATAATAGAAGATTGAAAACAGATTTTGAAGTCGCTAAAAAAGAAAGAGATATAGCAGAATTAGATTTTCAACGTACCGCTTATCTTGCAGTAAAAGATGTCTCTGATGCACTTATTATTATTAATTCTTTAGAAAAACAATTAGAAATAGCTAAAGATCAATTTAATACTGCCTCAAAGGCTATAGGACAATCAAATTTATTATTTAATAGTGGATATGCTACTTATATAGAAATAATAAATGCTTATAGAGAAGCTTTAGATAGTGAATTGAACCTTAATCAAATAAGGTTTGAAATATTACTAGCAAGATTACGTTTATATAAATCTTTAGGCGGAGGTTGGCAATAAGAGGTTTATTAAAAATAAATAATAAAAAAGATTACCTTAATTAAGATAATCTTTTTTACTAAATCAGTTGTGTTTATAAGTATTTTATTTTACAGCTATAATCCACTCCAAGAACTGAACCATTTTTATTACATTCTGCTTCAGCATCTTTACGTTTTTTGTCATGAATAGTGTAGGTTTCTTCATTACCATTCACTGTACATTTACAATTCCAGTCTCCTTTTTTATTACAAGAAGTACCAAATGTAGTAATTCCTAATAAAAGTCCAAGACCTAAGCTTAAGTTTAATAACTTTTTCATATATGTTTCGTTTGGTTAATAATCTAATAATGCAAAAGTAGATGAACCTATTTACTATTTTTATTTTCAAGTTCCATTTGTCATTATTTAAAGGAATAACATTCTGAATTAAAAAAGGTTCAGCGTTTTTCTAAAATTATTGATTTTTAAATAATATTTGAACTATTTATAAATAATAAATCACTTTTAAATTGTTCTTTGTATTTAGGAGATATAATTATGGTTTGATTTAATCCATAATCTATCTGAATACGGTCCAAGGAAGGAGCAGGAGAAGAAAGTAAATTGTTCGTTTTTTTTATTACCTTAATAGTAGTGATATCTATAGGTTTATAAGTGAAAAATCCCGTCTTTATTCGTAATATCTTACCATCTATAATATAAGCGGTAGTATATAATAAATATAGGATTAAGCCAAATAACAAACTAACGAATAAGATATAAAACCAATTTCCATTACTTCATTTTTGTCCTAAAATAGTAGGGATAAATATTGGAACATATAAAGTTAAAAACATAAATAATACTAATGCTTTTGAAACTTTTGCTTTATGGAGCTTAATATTCTTTTTCATATAATTGTGTTTGAGGGAATACTAAAAAAATAAGCCTATTTCAAAAGAAATAGGCTTAAATGTATCTTATAATTTTGAATTATTTCAAAATATCTCTTGAAATAACAAGTTTCTGTATTTCTGAAGTGCCTTCTCCTATGGTACATAACTTAGAATCTCTATAGAATTTTTCTACAGGGAAATCTTTTGTATAACCATATCCACCGAATATTTGAACAGCATCTGTAGAGATTTCAACAGAGATCTCCGATGCATAGTATTTAGCCATTGCAGATTCTTTAGTCATTCTTTCTCCGCGATTTTTCATGTCTGCAGCTTGGTGAATTAATAATTCAGCACCTTCAATTTTAGTTGCCATATCAGCCAATTTAAAGGCTATAGCTTGGAAATTAGCAATGGGTTGATCAAATTGATGTCTCTCTTTTGCATACTGTAAAGAAGCTTCATAAGCACCTTTAGCTATACCTAATGCTAAGGCTGCAATAGAGATTCTACCACCATCTAAAATAACCATAGCTTGCTTAAAGCCTTCTCCAATTTCGCCCATTCTTTGGCTATCAGGAATAATGCAATTATCAAAAACTAATTCAGCTGTTTCTGAAGCACGCATACCTAATTTGTTTTCTTTTTTTCCAGAACTAAACCCTGGTGTTCCTTTATCTACTATAAAAGCAGTAACGTTATTTCTTGTTCTTGGTTCTCCTGTTCTTGCTAATACTACTGCAACATCACCTGATATACCATGTGTAATCCAGTTTTTCGTACCGTTTAAAATCCAGTTATCACCATCTTTTACTGCTGTACACTGCATATTTCCAGCATCACTTCCTGTATTTGCTTCCGTTAAGCCCCATGCACCAATAAATTCCCCACTTGCAAGTTTGGGTAAATATTTTTTCTTTTGCTCTTCATTTCCAAAAGCTAAGATATGACCTGTACAAAGAGAATTATGTGCAGCAGTTGATAAACCAATTGATCCACATACTTTTGCTATCTCACTTACAACCGTTACGTATTCATGATAACCCAAGCCTGAACCCCCATATTCTTCAGGTACTAATACCCCCATTAATCCTAATTCTCCCATTTTTTTAAATAAGGGAACCGGAAATTCTTGGGATTCATCCCATTCCATTAAATGTGGTCTAATTTCTTTTTCTGCAAAATCTTGCACCATTTTAGCAATTTCTCCTTGCGTCTCTGTGTATTTAAAATCCATATCTTAATGTGTTAGAAAGTACTTAAAGTTCTAAATATGGCGCAAATTTAAGATAATTTTCTTCATTTATCAATGAAATTTGTTTTAATTCTGTTGGGCTTTCGAATTTCGTTAACTTTTCTCGTAAATCTAAAATTTCTTTATGGTGTTCTCTCAAATATGGATGAGCTTTTAATTCTTTTTGACTGCAAGTGTTTAGATTAATTTTTTTAATCGAATGAATATCAATACTTATAATTTTTTGTATATATTCATAGGTGCTATCAGGTAAATTATATACCTCTTTTAATTGCTCTTTTTTATAAAAACCTCCTAAAGCGTCACGATATTTAATTATCCTTTCTGAAAGTACAGGCCCAATTCCTTTGATTTTTTGTAAATCTGAAGCAGAGCAGTTATTAATAGCAATAAGCTTTTTATTCTGAACCTGATTTGAACTTTCTACCTTTTTTTGCTTTTTATTATCGGAAAAATAAAGATATGGACTGATATTATCAATATCCTTTTTACTCAAACCATAAACTTTCTCAACATCTTGAATATTTCTAAACTTTGCACCTTTTGCTCGAAAATTTATTAAAGTTTGTGCTTTTTTATCACTCAATCCTATTGCTAATAAATCCTCTTTCCGAGCAGAATTCAGATCAATGCTTTTTAGTGCAATATAATTATTTCTTGTAGAAAGTTCTGTTTCTTCCTTATTGTTGGAAATAGTTAATGCCTCTTCTTTATCTAAATTGTTTAATCTTACCTCTAATAAAGCTTTATTTTTTCTCCATTTTTTTCGAGGAAAAAAATAAGTAAAAACAGCTCCTAAGGCTAGTAATGAAACAAAAACACCCAAACCTATACGTTCGGATTGATGTACCTTGTATTTTTTTAATTGGAAAGACTTTTTATGTTTTTTCATCTTTTAAAAATTTTTTTATAATACTATATAAAACAATAAATATGGAGAATATTGGACAAATTATAGTAAATAATGGTGCTAGATTTGTCCATTTATCTAAACCTATTCCTATTGCTACACCTAGTCCGCAAGTAATTAAAACTTGACTGCTCGCAGATACATAATACATGTAATTTGCTTTTCTTTTTGGATTTGATGAAATGTTTTTGTTCATATTTCTAAAAATAAGTATATTTTTGAACAAATTTACTGTTTTGACTAGATTTGTTTTTAAACATATTTGTTTGCTACTTTTTTTACTTTTTTGTCATTTTGCAAAATTGCAGGCAAAGGGCAGTATCATTATGCAAAAAAGTATGCTTGTTTCTTCTTCAGATACATTTAGTTTAGAAGATAAAAATAAACTTATTCTTTTTGCTCTAAATTTTCAAGAAGATACTTTGAAATTCCATTATCTCAATCAATCTTCAATTGTCCTAAATAAAAAACAAATAGATACGATTTTTGTTTACTATCGCGATATAATTCCTGAGTTTTTAGAACCTTATGCTCTTAATAAAATAGAAGATATAGATTCTAACATTGTATTTAAAACAATTGCTGATAGACAACTAGAGGAGATGAAAGCAGTAGAGATGAATGATGATAGACTAAATATACAGGGCACTTATGGAAGAAGTTTTGCTGTTGGGAATAATCAGGATTTATCTATGGATGCCGCTTTTAATATTCAGATTAATGGATATTTATTAGATAGCATAAAAATTGAAGCAGCACTTACCGATCAACATTTACCTTTCCAACCTGAAGGCAATACCCAACAAATACAAGAATTTGATCAATTGTATATTAAGTTGTCTAAAAATAGACATGCTTTAACTGCAGGAGATTTTGTTCTGAAAAATAGACCGAGTATATTTTTGAAAACAGAGAAAAAAATTCAAGGTCTGCAATATGTTTTAGAAGAATCTAAATCAGAAAATAAATATTGGAAACATCAATCTGAAATAAACTTTTCTGTTACTAAGGGTAGTTTTCATCAAAATAAAATTCAAGGTGAAGAGGCAAATCAAGGTCCTTATAAATTACAAGGAGCTAATGGTGAAATATATTTCATTGTTCTTTCTGGCTCAGAAAAAGTATTTATTGATGATGAATTATTAGTTAGAGGTGAAGAGAATGATTATATAATTGATTATAATACTGCTGAAGTAACTTTTATGCCCAAAAGACCTATTACTAAAGATAGCCGTATTCATATTGAATTTGAATATCAAGATAAAAATTATTTTAATACTCTTTTACACACTTTTTATCAAGCAAATTATAAAGATAAATTTCAAATTGGTTTTCAATTATACTCAAACCAAGATGCTAAAAATCAATCTTATTTACAAGAATTAAGCACTGCACAGAAAGAATTTTTAAGAACTCAAGGAAATCAAGATGTGGATTTGTTATATCCTTCCTGGAGAGAAGATACTATCGGAGGAGCGGGTATTACCTATGTTTTTGTTGATACTCTAGTTCAAGGAGTTGCTTATGATTCTGTTTTAGTATATAATCCCAATTCAGATCAAACCCAATTTCAAGTGCAATTTACACATGTTGGAATAGGAAATGGTGATTATAAGTTATCTTCTTATGCAGGGAACGGAAAAGTTTTTGAATGGGTTCCTCCAGAACAGGGAATAGCACAAGGAGAATATGCGCCCATTATTCCTTTGGTTTCTCCCAAAATGCATCAGGTTTTAAGTGTGTATTCGAATTATAAAATTGATTCTTTAAAAAATATTGGTTTGGAATGGGTAGGAAGTCATAAAGACCCAAATTTGTTCGCACCACTAAATATGCATCAAAATACGGGACAAGCTTTTAATTTTGCTTACGAGGATAAAAAAATATATAATGTAGAGGATAGTATTAAAGCAAAGTCGGAATGGGTTAGACAGGTGCATTTTCAAATGGTTGAATCAAATTTTGATCCCTTGGAGCCATTTAGAAATAGAGAATTTGGAAGAGATTGGAATACTGCAATTGATAGTAATTTTCATAAGGAATGGATATTAGGGATAGAAAGCAATTTAAAAAACAGGTATTTTAAAAATCTGCAACTTAAAAATTATTCTTTAAGTAAAGATTTTCAGAGTTTTTCAAATAAAACAGATATTAATGGAGCTATAGAAATTAAAAATTGGGAATTGATTTCACATTCAAGTTTTTTATTGCAAAATCCCATGAATGAAATTAAATGGAATACTTTTTTAAAACCTGATGTAACACTCTTATATTTCTTAGATAAAGGAGAAAAAAGAAAAAATTTATTGCTTCAATATAAATCCGAGCAGTTTAAAAATAAATCTGAAAATGCATTATATGCTCCTTCTTTTAATTTTCATGAAATAAAAGCAGGAACAAATTTGCAATTTAATTCTTGGAAAACTGACTTCTATTATAAATGGCGCAGGGATGAAAATGAAGAACATGGAGAATTAAAAAAATATAGTGAAAGTCATGAGTTGGGGTTAGAGTTTGGAATTTTAGAGCATAAAAATCATTCTTTACATTTTCAAAGTACTTATCGAAGGCTAGAGTATTTTCAAGAATTATCTAATGATTTTGCAGCTAAAGATCAGAACATATTGGGCAGACTAGAATACCAAGGAAATTATTTTCAGAATGGACTGGAACAACAAATTGTATTTGATTTTGGTTCTGGTCAAGAGCAAAAAAAATCTTTTATTTACGTAAAAGTTCCAACAGGACAAGGTCAATATATGTGGGTAGATTATAATGGTGATGGAATAGAACAAGCCAATGAGTTTGAATTAGCTATTTATGAAGATCAAAAGCAGTATATGAGAATTTTAACTCCTACGAATAAATATATTCGAGTGAACTATTCTAAATTGCAATATAGAATGTCCTTGCGCATGGATAAGATTTTTGTGAATAATAAGGCTTCTAAATTTGTTAAAGCTTTATCTTTGTTTTCTAATCAATTTCAAATGCAGTTTGATAATCGTATGCAAGCATCTGAAGGATTAAAAACAATAAATCCTTTTTATTTTCCAGATAATATTGAGGATTTAGTACATAGAAATTACTTTTTAAACAATCAATTTACCTTTAGATCAAAGAATAAAAAGTGGTTTATTGATGTAATATATAGAAATAATGCGAATGCTATTTTATTATATTATGGTTTAGAACAATCGAATAATTTTAGGCAATCTCTGCGTACACGTTGGAACATAAATTCATCCTGGCGTTTAGCTTTAGAAGTTCAAAATGGTGAAAAGTTTTTCAAGTCGGAAGAGGCTGTTTTGCGTAATTATAAATCCAAGAGTCAATTTATCGAACCAGAAATATCCTATCAAATAGCTTCATTTTTCAGAATGCAAATAAATTATAGGTGGGAAGAAAAACAACAAGAAATATACAATGGAATTTATCCGGCCAGCTTGCATCAAATTGAATTGGAGTCCAAAATTGCACAATTAAAATGGGGCTTTATTAATTTAAAATTATCAGGAATTTTATTGAATACCTCAGATGAAATTGTTGAAAGTCCACTTAATATGGTTTTGTTAGAAGGTTTACAAAAAGGAAAAAATATGCTCTGGAATATACAATGGGAAAGGAGCATTGGAAAAGGAATGAATTTTAGTATTTATTATGAGGGTAGATCAATGGAAGGAAGAAAACCAATTCATACCGCAAGGGTGAGTCTGCGTGCCTTATTATAGATTTAATTAGGCACTTTCATAATTAGTATAAATACTTGATTATTAGCATAATAAGTTGTAATTTTATATAGAATAAACCCCGAAATAAGGCAATATCGCTCAAAATCGGGGTTTGTTTATAAAAATCTATTATGAAAGTACAACTAT
>DATGSF010000230.1:0-4345 GCA_035302865.1 Chitinophagaceae bacterium | reverse complement strand
TTTAGGCCTAAAACATAAATATTTGTTATAATTCTCTAATTATGCCTTGTACAAATGTAAATAAAATGTTTTGTAGCTCTATAATTAATGAAATAAATTTTAAATTCTTATTTTTGTCTTTTCATGTAACAACTAAAATATGGCAACAAATCGTATGTTTAAAAATGTATTTCATGTATTTACCGTAATAGCAATATTACTATTTGCTTCTTGTACTCAAAAAAAGAACCATTTTATTATTAATGGGGAAATAAAGGGTGCTGAAAATCAAAGTATTCAATTGCAAAAGCTTAGTTATACTGATATGCTTATTATTGATTCCGCAAAAGCAGATGATAAAGGTGTTTTTCAATTAAAAGGAGAATTTACTGAAGAAGGTGCTTATGCTATTCAAATAGCTGATGAGAGTATAATTTTTATTATAGACAATAGTACTATTTCTATAAAAGGAAGTTTAAATCAAATTCATGATTTAGAATTTAAAGGTTCTGAAGGTTCTAAAGACTTAGCTGAATATAATAAAAAAATCGATTCACTTGGACAGCAAATCATGGCTGCTAATCAGGCTAGAGAGGAATTAATGCTTTCAGACGATGCAGATAATGCTGATTATGAAACTATAGATAATCACATTAGCGATCTTTATGATTCCTTAAGAGATTATGCAAAAACAGTTGCAAAAGAATCAAAAACTCAATCTGTTTCTATTATTGCAGCCTCCAATTTCTTTAATGATCCTAATGAAATGGAATTTTTAAAAGAATTCAACAATTCCATAGATACTAGGTTTTCAAGAAATGAGTTTGGAAAAGAATTCTCCAAACTTCTTTCAGAAAAAGAAATTGAATATTTACAAAAACATCAAAATGATATTAAAGTAGGACAAAAAGCTCCTGATTTTACTCTCCCTCAAGAAGATGGAAATCCTATTTCATTAAGTGATTACAAAGGACAATATGTATTAATAGATTTTTGGGCTTCTTGGTGTACTCCTTGCAGAAAAGAAAATCCTAATGTCGTAAAATCTTATAATGAATTTAAAGATAAAAACTTTACTGTATTTGGTGTTTCTATAGATGAAGATAAAAATGCTTGGATTGAAGCTGTTAAAAATGATCAGCTTGTTTGGAAACAAGTAATAGATACTGATGGTTGGAAATCAAAAGTTGCTGAATTATATAATGTTCAAGCAATTCCTGCTAATTTCTTAGTTGATCCTGAAGGAACGGTAATAGCTACTAATTTAAGAGGCGCACAATTAAAGAGAGAATTAGAAAAAGTATTGAATTAAAGATACTAATTATTATAAATCATAAATTTAAAAAGCCTAAGATTGAACGCTTAGGCTTTTTAAATTTATACCCTTCATAACGAAAAGTAGAACTTTATTCTTTCAATAACTTTCTTCATAAGGTGCTACTTATCAACAACTTATACGCTAAGACGAGTTTTTGCGGTGACCACAAAGTAGCGCCGAAGGTAATAATTCGGGTTAACTTTCCTTCTTAATTATTTTAGTAATATATTTAAAGTCTTTAGGTAAAAACCTATTTGCTTTACGCAATCCGGTCATCCATACTACTTCAGAATCTTCCATATTAAAAATGCCTATAAATCTATCACCAGGACTCTTTATATAAGCCAAATATTTACCTTTGTCTCCGGCTAGAATTTTATCACTTATTTCTTTAGCACTAAGAATTTTTACTGGATAGGGATATACTTTTTTAATTTCTTCTAAAGTCCAGATTTCTTTGTTAATTTTTTTAGGTAGAGAATAATAATCAGGATTAAAGCTAAAAGTAAATTTTTCCTTATCAAATAGTGGATAATAGAAGGTTTCTTCTGCAATAAATAAAGTATCGGTCTGAAGGGATTTTAAATTATAAGGTCCGTCTTTGCTATAAATACCTCGGCGATTTAAATTTTTTAAATTATTATTAATAAATTTGATATATCCTTTAAAATATCCTGGCTCCATAAAGTAAATATCTGCGTCATTATACATGTACTCTGTAACTTTTTCGGAAAATACTTTTGAAGAACCTCTATATATCAGTTGTGAAATTTTTGCCTCTGCCAATGATTTCTCATCTGGGAATACCAACAATTTAGAAATTAACTTTGATTTTCCTTTTTGAGATATAGTACTTAAATCATAGCTAAAATGCATAGTAACACTTACACTATTTTTTCCTTCTCGAATATTTCCCCATCCTCCGAACATGTAGATATTATATCCATATTCAAAATAATTTCCTAAATCATCTGGATTTACAATTTTAAAAGGAGTTACATCCCATACTTCTTTTAGAACTTGTTCATATTCTTTTATTGCTTCATATTGCTTAAATTGAAAAGCAAAAACAGTAGTTGCATTTAAAAAATCTCTATATTGTTCTTCACTAATATCTCCTGCCTTATTCATTACTGGAATTTTTGAAGAACCGATTTGCACTTGTGCTTGTGCTAAAGGTGCGCCAATCAATATACTAAATATTAAAAAATTTAGCATGAATTTAATTCGTGTCATTTGTTAAAATTTTAATTGGCACGAATATATTGTTTATATTTAGAAGAAGAAAGTAATTCACAATAAAATAGGTTGGTAAAATTTTACCAACCTATTTTGTTAGGAATAAGTTTAAAGTGTAATCTTATATTTGAATATTATAATAATACATTCCAGAAGTATTAGGATAAGTACCTGCAATTGAAAGACTATTAGGACTTTTCTCAATAGCTTTCTTTAAATCATCAGTATTTTTTATGTCCATCTCATTAATAGAGTAAATTATAAATCCAGGTTTAATATTAGTATACGATTGAATTATTCCATTTTGGATATTTTTTATAATAACTCCAGAAGATAAATTCATTTTTGCTAAATCTTTTTTATCTAATTCAGCCACATCTATACCTAAAGATTTGAAGTTTACAGATTCTTTTCCTTCCGCATACATATTTTGTTGTTTAGAATTATGTTGCTTACGAGCTAAGGCGATTAATTCTTCTTCCCCTTGTAATTGCATAGTTGTTTCATGCTTTTTATTTTTTCGCATATAAGTTATTTTCACTTTATCACCTGGACTTAATTGAGCAATTTTTTCCATTAATTGAGGACTCGAAAAAACTTCCGCATTATTTACACCAATAACAAAATCACCTTTTTTCAAACCTGCCTTATCTGCAGCACCTCCAGAGATAATATTGTGTAAAAGTACTCCCTTTGAATGTTTAAATTCTTCTTCTGTTAATCCTAATTGTTCTATATGATTAGGGTTAATTTTATCTAAATCCACCAATTCCACTCCTAAATATCCTCTTTGAACAGTTCCATAATTTTTCAAATCCTGAACTGCTTTTAATACTAAATTGGATGGAATAGCATAAGAATATCCTGCATAAGCACCAGTTGGAGAGGCGATTGCTGTATTGATTCCTACCAAATTCCCTGCTGCATCAATTAAGGCTCCTCCACTATTTCCTGGATTAACCGCTGCATCAGTTTGTATAAAAGATTCAATTGCATTTTGACTATTTCTTTGATTTATCCCAATTGATCTAGCTTTTGCGCTAACAATACCAGCTGTAACAGTAGTTTCTAAATTCAAAGGGAAGCCCACAGCTAATACCCATTGTCCTAATTTTAATGCATCCGAATCACCGAAACTTAGATAAGGATAATTATCCCCTTTAATTTTTAATAAAGCCAAATCCATAGAAGCATCAGTTCCGATAACCTCAGCAATCTGTACATCTCTATTATTGAAAGTAACTTGAACTTTGGAAGCACCTTGAATAACATGATTATTAGTAACAATATACCCATCTTTGGATATAATAACTCCAGAACCAGAACCTACTTGATTAGGCATTTTATAGACTCTTCCAGGTCCGCCAAAAGGATTAAATGGATCACGAGCCACAACTTTACGTCCTTCTACTATAGTGGAAATATGTACCACGGCAGGAACAGTAGATTCTGCTGCTTCAGAAAAATCAATATAACCCATACTACCAGGAGATGTGCTTGAAGTGGTAACTATGGGCACCTTAGAATTATCATATATATAGAAGTCTGAAGAATTAAAATATTGATACCCAAAAATAGTTAAAACGGAAGTTACTAGTGAAATTCCAATAGCAGCTAAAATTGTTTTTTTCTTCATAAGTAAAATATAAATTTAAAAATGAAGTAAATTTCTTTTCTTATAAGCAAATAATTTTATACAAATATACCATTTTTAGTTTTGAAAAAATGTTAAATAAATGTTTTTCTTAACTATTTAGAATGGTGATTTTCTAATAAAAATGCAAAACTATCTTCTCCATCTGCAAAGTC
>DATGSF010000229.1:0-2442 GCA_035302865.1 Chitinophagaceae bacterium | reverse complement strand
TTAAAAGGTTAGGAGATTCACTTGAAAAAAATAAATAATTACAAAAAAATTTTGGTATGGTTAATTATTGGAATAGTTAGCTCTTTATTATCACATTTTATAATTGACTTTTTATTTTATAACTATAACTTTGAAGTAGCACGTAGAGTAATGTTTGATACTCGGACAGAAGTATTTTTGCTTGGAGCAGGTATTTTATTTATATTTTATATTTTATTGTCTTCGATATTTGGCAGTTCCTTTCTTGGAGGAGCAATACTTATTACGCTTGCAGGTATTATAGGAACAATCACAAGATATAAAAATTTACTCCGGGCAGAGCCTTTGTTTCCTAATGAATTTTATATGATAAAGGAATTACCTTCCTTAATGACGATGCTAGGTATTAAAAAATCAGCTCTTCTAATACTAATTTTCGTATCAATATTAATCTTATTGTTTCTATTTTATAAATATGTTATTAAACGAAGAAGAAATACGTCCATCTCAAAAGAAGAAATTATTATTCGAATCATTGGAGGAGTAGGAGCACTTAGTTTAATATTTTATATTGGAAGATTTAATTATCCAAATAACAAAGTAAAAGCTATGTATAATAATCATGTTCACTGGGTAGACTATAATCAGAGTAAAAATTATTCAGATAATGGTTTTGTAGCAGGATTTTTATCTAATCTGAAAGCTCCACCAATGAATACACCAGATAATTATTCTGAAAAATCAATAGAAATGATTTATGAAAAATATGCTGATATTTCTCAACAAATAAATAAAAGTAAAAGTGATAGTAATTTAGACACAAATATTTTGTTTGTAATGAATGAAAGTTTTTCAGATCCTTTTAATTTGGTAGGTATTGATAGCGATAGAGATCCACTGACAAATTATCGAGAGATAATTGGAAACTCTGAAAATGGAAAAATACTCGCTCCAAATTTTGGTGGGGGTACAGCTACAAATGAATTTGAAGTTTTGACAGGCTTTCTTATGGAACCCTTTGCTTCTCAAATTACATCACCGTATATACAATTAACCACTCAAATGACAAATTTTCCATCTGTGGCTAAGAAACTGAAATTTTCAAACTACAAGACAACAGCTATTCATCCATATATACCTAGTTTTTATAGAAGAAATGATGTGTATAGTAATTTAGGTTTTGATGAGTTTCGTCATCAAGACAACATGAAAAATAAAGATAAAGTTTCAGAAACACACCGATATATTTCTGACCAATCAGCTTACAAAGAAATTTTCGAAGTGATGGAAACTTCCAAAAATCCTGATTTTATCCATTTAGTCACTATGCAAAATCATACAAGTTATAAAGAAAAATATGAAGAAGTAGATTTTGAAGTAGAAGGTAGTGGTAATTCAGAGGAAGCCAATGCTTATTTCCAGGATTTAGAGAATAGTGATAAAGCTTTAAAAACATTCATTAAACAGATTGATGATTTTAATGAACCCATTTTATTAATATTTTGGGGAGATCATTTGCCGGGATTTTATGCAGGGGATGTATTAGAAGCGAATGAAGAAAAGACACTATATGAAACCCCGTTTTTTATTTATAGTAACCAAATGAGCTTAAATAATGAAGGCGGATTAATTAGTCCAGCATATTTAAGTAATTATATAACAGATATTCTTGATATTAAGATTACACCATATGAAGCTCTACTAAAAAAATTACAAGAACAGTTGCCAGTAATCGATAAAAGGATGTATATTGAAAAAGATAACAACACATTATTATATTCTCGAGCTGATTTAAGTACTGAAGCTTTACAGGTTTTAGAAGAGTATTCACTATTAATGTATGATATGACAACTGGAAATCAGTATTCACAAAAACTTGGTTTCTTTAATTAAAAAACAAACACGCTTTATTTTCTCAATGAGAAAATGAAGCGTGTTTTTATAAAGCATAATGGTTTACGTCATTTTAAATTTTAATACATTTGGTTCTGATTTACTGTCACTTGACTCTTCATCATCATCGGCTTTTGGTTTAAGTGAATTTTCAATTCCGCATAGAGAATGCAGAATTTCTTTTTCAATTTCTTTATTTAAACGAACAGCTTCCGCTTCATCATCATCTTTAAAGACAACACATGAAGGGGTGCTTTTCACTTTCATTTCTGCAGCAATGTTCAAATTCTTTTTGTAAATTTTTTTAGTTAATTCTGACTCATAATCTTCTTTAAACATTTCTACATCTAAGCCAATGTTTTTAACAATACTATACATCAATTCGTCTGTATAAGGGAGACCTTCCTCGACTACTTGCTCTTGTAAAACTTCTAAAAATTTATGTGCCATTTTTTTCCCTTGCATAGCACTCGCATGAAAAGCTAAGCAAGCTTGATAGGTATTGTTAGAAAATTGATTATTTTGATCAACGATCGAAGAATCTAATGATATACTTTGACGACGTGTGTG
>DATGSF010000228.1:0-6414 GCA_035302865.1 Chitinophagaceae bacterium | reverse complement strand
TTGGAATATTGAGGTCTGTATGTGTTTTTAATTGCTTTATTTAATCATTTATCTTCTGAAGATTTTATCTTTTTAAATATTCTTTAAAATCAGAAATGCTACTCCTTATTAAAAAAAGACATTGTATTATAAACTATCTTTTACCATTAGGTTTTTCTAAGTATATTTGCCCCATAAAATATGCATTATGCTTATTAAGCTAACGGTTTTTTTACTTGTTTCTTGTTATATAATTCGTTTGTTTTATAGAGCTACAGGCCGTTATCAAGTTATTCGAGCACCTAAATCTAGTTATAGAGAAATAGGAAGAGAATGGGAAACTTGCTTTGTCGGAGCTTATGGAAAATGTGCTAAGTTTTTAAAAGAAGAACAGCATAACCCTCAATCCCTACAATTCAAATATAAGATTAAGAGAATTAAAAGGAATTTCTAAAAATAACTGTATATTTTTATATTGGTTAATTATTTATTGTAAATTTTGTATTTATAAACAAGAAAAGAGAAACAAATATATATAAATTCTCACTCATTAGAATTAAATTCTAATTCATATCCCATAAATTCTAAATTGTCACTGTTGTATTCTCATTTGCTATTTTTTCTACTTTTCGCTTTCTTAATTTTGAAATATTATTTTTTTTAAAAAAATATAATTATGTATTGCAAATTAAGCAGAATAAAGGCAATGGCTTTTGCTTTTTGTATGGGAACAATGTTTTTTATCCTCCCTTCTTGTAAAAAAAAGTGATCCAGATCCAGACGGTAATAATAACGGTAATGGAGGTAGTAATAAATAATCCATCTGTTATTGATACCATAACATCGAAGATTAATACCAAAACTACCTTAATAGAAAATGGAAGGTATTATATTTGCGGAAATATTGAAGTGGATAACGATTTGATTATCAAGCCTGGAGTGGAAATTATTATGTGTTCTGCTACTCGATTAAAAACCACAGCTAATGGATCAATCAATGCAATTGGTTCAGCAAGTAATCCTATTATTATAAAAGGAGAGCAGAATATGCCTGGATATTGGGATTTAATAGATTTCAATTCTAATAATCCTAATAATATTTTAAAGCATGTTATTATTTCAGATGGTGGTTATTCCAACAATTATTATAATGCTACTGTTTGGATTAATGATAATTATAATGGACAATTATCTATATCGCATACGACTATAAAAAACTCTAAAGGTCCTGGATTATATATGGAAAATGGTGCAAGATTTGAGGGTTTTTCTAATAATACTTTCGAAAAAAATAATGTGCCTGTAGTAATTCCATTTGCTAATATTGGCCAATTGGATGAAGCGAGTAATTATGGCACAACGAATACTAATAATTATATAAAAGTATATAATGCTGCTTTAAACGGTGATGCTACTGTTGCTGCAACGAATGTTCCTTATTATATTGAAGGCAGGAGTGAAATAAAGACAGGTTTAAAATTAAATCCAGGCGTGAAATTTCTAATGGGTTCTGACGCTCGAATGAGCACTACTGCTAATGGCTATTTTAATGCAATAGGTACTGCTGATAAACCAATCATTATAACAGGTAAAGAAGAAGTTCCAGGATATTGGGAGTTTATCAATATAAATTCAAATAATCCGAATAATAAAATGGAATATGTCGAACTTTCTTATGGTGGAAGCTCTTCAAACTATAAGCATAGTTCAATTTGGGTAAATGATAATAATAATGGACAATTAACGGTAAATAATTGCACTTTTAAAAAGAGTTATAGTTGGGCAATTTATGTAGAACAAGCAACTATTTATCCTTCGGATTATGCTGCAATTAATGCCTCAAATACATTTATAGATAATGGTGCGGGAGCAAATGCGAATTGTACTGACAATTGTAGTGTGTATTTTCAATAATTGAAAAGAGTAGATATTTTTAATAATATTATTTCATTAAATTTAAAGAGGGACTGTTCTATTTTACAGTCCCTTTTTTTTATTATTTAACTACTTAAATGATATAAAATTATAGAAATTTAAAAAAGTAGAAATTATTTTATTTCGAGAAATAGTTTTTACTATCTCTAGCGGCATTTCTCTCTTTTGGCCATTCCATTCTTTCTCCTGTCTTTGGATTTATGGGCAAATTTGCTTTTTCTCTAGAAAACATTTCCTCTTCCTCACAAGCTAGGTATACAAAAGTTGCAATAATCATTGCATTTCGCTTAATATCATCTAAAACCAATTTATCATAAGTGTCTAAATGTGTGTGCCAAGTATATTGACCATAATCCCAACCATGACTAATTAAAAAGAAAGCAGGAACATTATCAGGTAAAAAAGATGCATAATCTGAAGAAGCTCTAGGTCCAGGATTTCCTGGAAAATCTGTTTTTATTTCCTCTCTCAATTCTTTTGGCAAATAATCCATCCAATTTTGGAAATAATGATAAGCATTTAAAAATCCTAAAGCGTTTATCCAATTGATTCTACCAGTTCCATTATCCTGATTGAATAATACTGAAATTTTTGGCATCAAATCCTTATTGTCTTCTACAAAAGCTTGAGAACCGTTCAAACCCTGCTCTTCACCTCCCCAATGTCCCACTAGAATACTACGTTTAGGATTGGGATAATATTTCTTTAAAATACGCATTACTTCCAGCATTAAAATTGTCCCAGAACCATTGTCGGTAGCTCCTGTTCCTGCATCCCAAGAATCCAAATGTGCTGATAACATTACATATTCATCAGGATTTTCCTTACTTTCAATTTTAGCAATGGTATTATGTACCGGAACTTCACCTAAGTGTTTTGATGTAGCTTTGATTTTTATTTTTGGATTTTTTCCTCTTTTTGCTAAACGATATAATAATTGATAATCCTCTAAACGGATATCTATATGCGGAATTTTTGTGGTTTTAGTAGCCATAATTCTATTTGCTCCCCAAGCTCCAGTCCAAGAAGAAGAAACTAAAGCACTTGCACCAGCTTTTTCTAGCTTTTGCTGTAAATTTTGAAAATTTAATCCCGCTTTATTTAATTGTGTATTCCATAGAAAATCATTATTTCTCTTTCTTTCTAAATGTTTATCAAAATCACCGTCTATTGCATTTTTTTGCCAATTATAGTCCGGTCTTCCTGAAATTTCGGGCTTAGAAATTAATACAATCTTGTTTTTTACTGTTTTTAACCAATTTTCAAAACTTATTGAATCTAGATTTTCAGGTAAAATAACTATATCTGCTTCTAAATATTTTTCTCCAGGAGTAGTAGGAGACCAAGCTAATTGTATAGCATGTAATTGTTGATATCTAGGATAGGTCAAATGCGCTTCTGTTGCACCTCTTTCCCATCCCTTCCATGTACCATATTCTTCATTATAAGCTTGAATACCTAAATCTTTGTATTTTTCAATAAGCCAATTATTGGCTGCCGCATATTGAGGACTACCGATTAACCTAGGACCAATATCATCCATTAATTCTTGACCATAAATTTCTAATTGTGAATGTTCCCAAGCCTCTTCTTGTAAATTCTTGATAGTGTTAGTATCAATTTGAGCAAAAGTATAAATGCTTGAAAATAGACTCAAGCCAAGGATATAAATTTTTCTCATTGATTAATATATTATGTGGTAAATGTAAAGTTTAAAATCAAAATCAAAAATGGAATATAATTTCAACTTATTTTATTCTTTAGTAAATATAAATTCCATACCATTTTGGTATAAAATAAAACTTGCCTTTTCAGGATTAAAGTGGATTTTAATTCCAGCAAAATCATTTATGAAAACGTTTTTAGCAAATGGTTCTAAATTAAAACTACCTTGTCCCGAAGCTTGTCCTATCAATTGATTTCCTTTTTGACTAATAGTAATTTTTATGGGTAATAATTCATTGGAGTAAGTACCAATATATTTTTTCAACTCTTCAGATTTTACTTGATAATCAGAAAATTCTGGAATTTGTACTTCATCTCCAAAATAAGCTGCTAAAACATTAATTGCAATATTGTTTAAAGAATAATTAGAACCATTAGAAAGAATAACCAAACTTAAATCTTCTTGATCAAAATAGGTGAAAATGGATTGGAAACCATCAATTCCACCTGTATGTCCCCAAGAGATTTTATTTCCATAAGGAATTGGAAAAATTCCCATGCCAACACCATCTTTTAAAGCTATCATTTTTGCTATACTCTCTTTAGTAATTAGTTCCTCATTAAATAAAGCATAAATAAATTTAGATAAATCAGAAGCATTTGAAACAATTCCACCAGCACCTATTGGTATGGTTAAATTGGTTTCTTCTTCTAGTTGCCATTTTTTATCCAAATAAGTATAAGAATAAGCTTCATTTGGCCAAGAACCTATAGTACCTCCTAAATAAGTATGCTCCAAAGATAAAGGATTACAGATTTTATCTTTTAATAAAATAGCATAAGGTTTATTATTTACTTTTTCTAAAATAAAGCTCAATAAAACATAATTGGAATTAGAATAGGAAAACTGTTCTCCAGCAGCAAATTCATTACCTGCATTTTTAATAATATTAATTAATTCTTCTTCCGTTTTTGGAACAGTATGCCAATTTAAATAATCGGGTAGCGCTGTGAAATTAGCAATTCCGCTTCTATGATATAATAAATCAGAAATGCTTATAGATGCAGCATTTTCAATTTCAGGATAAAAATCTGATAATGGAGTTTCCAGGCTTAATTTATTTTCTTCTATACTTTGAAGTACCAATACGGCAGTGAAACTTTTTGAAATTGATCCAATTCTAAATTTGGTATTTGCTTCATTTTTAGCTTGCATTTGCCAATTAGAATAACCAATACTTTTAGTGAAAATAACACTATCTTTATTTCTTAACTCTATAACTCCCATGAATTTATCATGATTGTCTAAAGTGTTTATATAGGAGTTTATTTGCTCTTTCTGAAACTCTTGCGCCCAAGCAAAAGAGTGAAATAAAGTAAATAATAAGAGGAAAAATCTGGTATTTTTTATCATGCTTTTTTATTTGAGAATTTCAATTTTATTTCTTCCTAAAGAAACATAAGATCGCTCTTCAAGTTGTTTTAATAATCGTGAAATAACTTCTCTCGAAGAGTTTAAATCTGTAGCCACTTCTTGATGTGTAGCATTCATTATAGATTCCCCAGTTTTTTCTTGGTAATTCTTTAAATAAGACCAAAGCTGTTCATCCATTTTCTTAAATGCAATATTATCAACGAGTTCTAGTAATTCTTCAAAACGATTTCTATAGGTTTCAACTACAAAATAATACCAAGATTTAAATTCACGGATTAATTCATCCATAATTGGAGTGGGAATCATCAATAATGTACTGTCTTCATCAGCAATTCCCATAATATCCATAGTTTTTTCTCTATTCGCACATACCATAGATAAAGCACATGCATTTCCAGGTAAAATATAATACATAAAAAACTCTTTCGGATTCCATTCATCCTCTCGCATTAATTTCACTCTACCTTCTAAAACTAACATGGTAGATTTAACATACTGACCTGTTTGCATGAGCTTTTCACCCTTTTTGACTTCTCTTATAATTCCATTTTCATAAATTTTGTCAATTAATTCAAGCTCAAATTGAGGAAAAAGTTCTTTTAATTTTTCTTTCATTTTTCTTTCATTTTTTTTAAAAATTATGATACAAATATACTAAAAAATTTAATAATTTTTAAAGCTTAGCTTCAATATGTAATAGCTTTACTTTATAATTGAAATATAGTTAACTAATTAAATTATAAACCCTTAAAGCCTTTAAGTAAAGTTTTTTCTATGCTTAAAGTGTAATCTATTTCAGGAAAGGCTGCTTGAAAAATTACTAGTAAATCTTCTGGTCGATCTAGGCCAACTTGATAAGCAAAACTTGCCCAATTATAAATAGCTTCTAAAAACTTTTCACTGTAATCTGCTTTTTCTCCCTCTTCTGTTCTGGTATAATCTTCTAATAATGAAGTATTATTGTTCTTGTCTTCCAAGGTTTTCTCATAAATATAATTCCCAATTTCTTGCTGGGAAGGTAGATATAACTTTGAGGTTTTAATCTGAAGTAGTTTTTTCTCTTCTATTATATATTCTATTTTATCTAAAACTGCATTCAATGCAATTTCATTGATATCTTTTTTATGCTCTTCGTCAAGTAAAAGTTGTGCATCTTTAAATCTATGTTCTGTCAAGCCCATTAAAGTATCACTGTAGTAATAATCTCTACCTGACTCGTATTCCTGAATTTTAATAATACTTTTATTAATCGAATCTTGCTCAATATTAAAATTAGCGGTAATTAAACGATCTGGATTAATAAGTATAATCGAATAAGAAGGAAGTTTGCTAATTGCATGTTTTAATTCGTTTTGGGTAGGTTTATTGTTGATATAATGCTTGGAATTCTTATGGGTAAG
>DATGSF010000227.1:0-29608 GCA_035302865.1 Chitinophagaceae bacterium | reverse complement strand
ATACAAAGCAGCCATAGCTTCTTTAGCTAATCAAGCCTCAAATTATTTGATGACTAAACACATACCCCGAGCTATTGGATCTTTGCATCCAAATATTGCACCTTACGGTGAGCTATTTACAACAAAGGATAAGGTATTAATTACTTTTGCAATAGGAACTAATACTCATTTTCAAAAATTATGTAATTTTTTAAATTTACATTTTCTTATGGAAGATATACGATTTAATTCCACTTCTGCTAGAGTTAAAAATCGTGAAGAATTATTTGAAATTTTAAATGATGCTATAAAAATGCATAATTCTAATGCTTTGTTAGAGGCAATGCATAAAAAATACGTCCCTGTTGCTAAAATCAAAAACTTAGAGGAAGTATTTGAGAATCCTATTGCTCAATCCATGATTCGCGAGGAAGTAATAGATGGCGAAACAACCAAAAGAGTTAGTCAAATTGCTTTTGAATAAAATAACAGACAAAATGCTCAACAAAAACTGAAATCAATGTTTTATTGAGCATTTAATACTGTTTTAAAAATTAAATATCCAATGTGTTAATATCAATTCCTAAAGCTTTTGCAACACCTTTTCCATATTCTGGATCTGCTTTAAAACAATTCTTAATATGCCTTTCTTGTATAAACTTTTCTGCTCCTCCCACTTCCGCTGCTGTATTTTCAAATAAAGCTTTTTGTTGCTCAGAAGTCATCAGTCGGAATAAGTTTCCTGGTTGTGTATAATAATCATCATCATCTTCTCTAAAATCATAATGTCCAGCATCACCTTTTAATGCAGAGAATGGCTCTTTATATCCTTCTTGCTCTTCCCATTGCCCATAGCTATTAGGGAAATAATGAATTGTCGAACCTTCGTTCCCATCAACGCGCATAGCTCCATCCCTATGAGGACTATGAAAAGGACATTTGGGTTTATTAACAGGTATCTGATAATGATTTACTCCTAAACGATATCGTTGTGCATCACCATAGGAAAATAAACGACCTTGTAGCATTCTATCAGGAGAGAAACTTATACCAGGAACTACATTTGCTGGATTAAAAGCTGCTTGTTCTACATCTGCAAAGTAATTTTCCGGATTTCTATTTAATTCTAATACTCCCACGTCAATTAGAGGATAATCCGCATGTGGCCATACCTTAGTTAAATCAAAAGGATTAAATGAACATTTATCCGCTTCCTCTTCTGTCATAACTTGAATTTTCATATGCCATTTTGGAAAATCTCCTCTTTCTATAGCATTAAATAAATCTCTTTGATGACTTTCTCTATCTTTACCAATAAGTTCAGCCGCCTCTTCATTTGTCAGATTTTCAATGCCCTGTGCTGTTTTAAAATGAAACTTCACCCATACTCTCTCGTTTTCTTCATTTATCATGCTAAATGTATGTGATCCAAATCCATGCATGTGTCTATATGATTTAGGAATCCCTCTATCACTCATCGTAATTGTAACCTGATGCAATGCTTCTGGTAATAAAGTCCAAAAATCCCAATTATGATTTGCATTTCTTAAATTAGTTTGAGGATCTCTTTTTACTGCCTTATTTAAATCCGGAAAACGATAAGGATCTCTGATGAAAAACACTGGAGTATTATTTCCAGTCAAATCCCAGTTTCCTTCTTCAGTATAAAACTTTAATGCAAAACCACGAATATCTCTTTCGGCATCAGCAGCACCTCTTTCTCCTGCAACAGTAGAAAATCGAGCAAAAACAGGTGTTTCTTTTCCTATTTCAGAAAATATTTTAGCTTTTGTATATTGCGTAATATCATGAGTTACTGTAAAAGTACCAAAAGCACCTGAACCTTTCGCATGCATGCGTCTTTCAGGAATTACTTCTCTATCAAAATGGGCTAATTTTTCTAAAAACCAAAAATCTTCCAATAACATTGGACCGCGTTTCCCAGCAGTTTTCACATTTTGGTTCTCTCCAATTGGACGTCCAGAAACTGAACTTAGTTTCTTTTTATTAGGATCATTACTCATTATTAAATATTTTGTTTGCTACAAATATAAAGCTTAATTTTATTCAATAAAAACTATAATTTAGATAAAAACATCTATATCATCAATGAACATCCAACAATTTCAATATATTTTAGCCTTGGAAGAGACAAGACATTTTGAAAAAGCTGCTGCAAAATGTTATATTTCTCAATCAACTTTAAGTACAATGATTTCTAAATTTGAAGAAGAAATTGGAATCAATATATTTGATAGAGCAAAAAGACCCATTGCTCCCACAGCTGAAGGATTAATAATTATAGAGAAGATCAGAGAGATTTATTATAATATTGAACAGTTATCAGAATTAACAAAGGAATTAAAAGGAGAAAAAAAAGGCAAAATTCATTTAGCTTGTATCCCAACAGTCGCACCCTTCTTACTTCCTTTATTCTTAATGCATTTCTCTAAAAAATATCCAGAAATAAAAATTGATATTAGAGAATTGACAACAGATGAAATTATACAACAGATAAAAACACATAATATAGATATTGGCATTTTATCACCCATTACCTTAGAAGAGGATATAAAAGAATACCCTTTATATAAGGAACAATTTTTACTATTTGATAAAGACACAGAAATAAAAACTTCGAACAATATTAGTTCCTTAAATTTAGATAATTTTTGGCTTATGCAGGAGGGACATTGTATGCGAGATCAAGTTTTAGATATTTGTGGTAAAGAGGAAGATTTTTATAATATCAATCAAAATATACAACTAAAAGCAAGTTCCATTGATAGTTTAATTCGGTTTGTAAAAGCTAATAAAGGAAAAACCTTACTCCCTTATTTATCTACTTTAGATTTTACAGAAAATGATAAAAAGGATTTATTTTATTTTACTTCAAGTCCACCGACAAGAACTATAAGTTTAGTTACTCATAGACATTTTGTTAAGAAAAAAATCTTAAAACTATTAGAAAAAGAAATCCTTAATGGGATAAGTAAAACAAAATACTATCCGTATCTTAAAGCTTTAAAATAGAAAATATTATGTCTAAAAACCTCTTTTTATTATTTACAAAAATAGGATTGTTTACTATAGGAGGAGGGCATGCAATGATACCTTTAATTGAGAAAGAAATTGTAGATAAAAAATGGATAGATTCGGATACATTTCATGAAATAATTAGCATTACAGAATCTTTACCTAGAGTTTTTGCAACAAATATCGCAGCTTTAGTTGGCTATAGATTAAAAGGTATTAAAGGCAGTATTTTAGCAGCATTAGGAACAATAATTGCTCCACTTATTATTATATTATTAATAGCATTATTTTTTAATCAATTCCAAGAAAATCTATGGATTGATAAGGCATTTAAAGGTTTAAGACCTGCCGTTGTAGCATTAATAATAAGTCCCTTATACAGTATAGCAAAAGCACAAAAATTAAGTTTTAAAAGAACATTATTGCCTTTACTTGCTTTAGCATCAATGATATTTTTATCCATTTCACCTATTTGGATAATATTAGCAACTTTATTAATAGGGTTTTTATATTCTTTAAAATAACAATAATGATCTTTATACAATTGATATGGGTATTTCTAAAGATAGGCATTTTAGGTTTTGGGGGAGGATATGCAATGTTATCCCTAATTCAAAATAAGGTAGTTCGAAATCATCAATGGATGAGCAATAAAGAATTTACTGATTTAGTAGCTATTTCTCAGAGTACTCCAGGACCTATAGGAATTAACACAGCCACATTTGTTGGTTATAAAGTTATAGAGAATGCTGGTTATAACCCTTTTATTGCCAGTATAGCTTCCCTATTCAGTACTATTATTGTTTGTTTACCTGCTTTTATTTTGATTTTACTACTATCATATTCAATCCAAAAATTCAGGAAAAATTTTTATTTTAAAAATATATTAGGAGTTTTAAAGCCAATGAGTCTAGCTTTAATAGGCTATGTTGCTTATTCCTTAATTACTCCTTAGAATTTTATTGATAATTTCAGTATTATTATTTTTTCTTTATCTCTAATTCTCTCAATTATATTTCGACCACATCCTATAATTAAAATACTTTTAGCAGCACTACTAGGTATAATAATTTATTGATTTTTAATTTTCAAAAATATAAAATTCAGAAACAATTTATATAAAGGAAGAAAAAATATAGTACTTACTAAAATTTTAAAAAGATAATCTATAGTAGCAATTTCAAATAAATTTTCTGCTAAATAACTATCAGTAGTTTTATAAAAAGCAATCATAAAAAAGGTAAAAGTGTCAACCAAATTTCCGAGAATTGTAGAAGTTAAAGGTGCATACCACCATTTTGCTTTTTTTCTTAACTTATCAAATATGAAAATATCCATTATTTGACCTACTACATAAGCTGAAAAACTAGCTAAAGAAATTCTAGCTACAAATAAATTAAATACTAATAAAGACTCAATACCAACAAAGACACCATCTCTAAAAAGAACTGTGATAATATAAGAAATAAGCAAAGCAGGTAACATAGCATAAAATACTATCTTTCTTGCCAAGGATGCACCATAAATACGAACAGTTAAATCAGCAGCTAAAAAAATAAAGGGAAAGGTAAAAGCTCCCCAAGTTGCATTATATCCCAAAACTTTAACTGGTATTTGTACTAAATAATTACTAGAAGCTATAATAACCACATGAATAATAGCAAAAAGTAAAGCTAACTTTTTGGAATTAGAACGACCCTCATTAGCAAATTTGTATTTTTGAACCATATGCATTATAAAATAAAGGCAAATTATTAATTAAGCTGCATTATTCCAGAGATTTATTTTAGATAGCTTTGAGAGATCAACTCCTGCCATTATACATAGGTATTTCAAAGTAACAAAAAAGGGAAAAGTAAAAATGCAACTCTACCAAAATGAAAATTCCATACTCAAAATATATCCTAAGAGTATTTCAATACTTTTCATCATAATTTCTTACATCTTAATAATTTACATCTCATAAAAAATTCTTGCATAGCACAATTCCGACTAAACCCTTTTTATTGCACATATAATAAATAAAAAAGGGCGAAATGCCATAGCATTCCACCCCTTTTTACAACTTTCATTCTATATTATAAAAAGAAGAATAAAACATCAGGATAAATACCCACCACAATAATTAATACTAATCCTAATGCTAAAATAGCTTTTTGTGCTTTTGAAATTTCAAAATTCAGAATAGGGTTTCCTATTTTAAAATACATTGCCCAAATTAATCGGAAATAATAATATACTGAAACAGTAGACATTAATAGGGCAAAAAGCACTAAATATAAAGTATAATCTATACCAGTATTAAATGCAGCTTGTAACATATAAAACTTTGCAAAGAATCCAGCTGTCAAAGGAATACCAGTTAAAGATAATAAAGCAATAGTTAATGCAAAAGCCACAAAAGGTTCTTTTTTAGAAAGTCCATTAAAACCATCATAAGTTTGATCTTTCATATGACTTAGAACCCCAAAAAGCATTAATGTAGCTAAAGTATATGCAATAGCGTATAATACAATCCCTTTAACGGCAATAGCATCACTAGCATAAACAGCAAATAGCATAAATCCAGATTGAGCAATCGAAGAATAAGCCAGCATTCTTTTTACACTTTGCTGATATACTGCAGTAATGTTCCCAATTAATAAGGTTAATACAATAACTATAGCAATTAAAGCTTGCCAAACATCTTTCAATTCATAAAAATGAATAAAGATATTTACAAAAGCCATAAAAATTGAAGCTTTAACAACCGTAGCCATAAAACCTGCAAATGCAGTTGGTGCACCATCATAAACATCAGGAGTCCAAATGTGCATTGGAGCAGCAGAGACTTTAAATCCAAAAGAGATTAACAAGAAAATTACCCCTGTTAACATCATATAGTTCCATTCACTAAAATCCATCGCATTTAATTCAAAAGTACCTGTACCACCAAAAAGTAAAGTTAAACCCATCAATGTAATTCCAGTTGAAAATGCTCCCATTAAAAAATATTTTAAGGACGCTTCGCTACTTTTTAAGTTTCTTTTATCTGCACCTGCCAGAATATATTGGGGAATAGAGATTATTTCAATACCCAAAAATAGAATTAACACATGATTATAAACACTCAACAAATGTGCTCCAACAAGCATAAAGAAAATAAGGGAATAATATTCTCCCACATGCACTCCTACTCGTTCTATGCCTCTTGCATTATATAAGGAATAAAATAAAGACAAGGCGACAATTAAAGTATTAAACCAAACACTAAGAGGACTATAAATAATCATACCTTTAAAAGCTTCAATGGAAGCCCCGTGTTTATACACTTCTACAAATTCCCAAATATTTATTCCTAAAAGGATCAAAAATAAAATATTTGCAAAATTACTGAGGTTACGCTTTTCTTTGACATTCAAAGACGCAAACATCATTAAAACACCAAAGACGGCAGCAGCTATAAGTGGTTTCATTCTTATGAATTACTTTAAAATTTTAAATAATATTTCTGTATCTTCTCTTTATATTTTTACAAAAAAACCTGCATAAATACATTTGGATATATTCCACCAACAATCACTATTAATAGCACCAAACCTAAACCAATCCATTCTGGTGTGGATATATCTTTCGCTTCAACATATGATTCTACTTGCTTAGGAACTTTACCGTAAGCAACTTTTTGTACTAAGCGCAACATATACATCGCACTCAAAATAATACCTGAGCCCGCTAGAACCATAAATAAAATATGATTATCGAATGCACTTTGCATAATTCCATTAAAAATCATGAACTCTCCAATAAAACTATGTGTTAATGGTAAACCAACATTAGAAAATGCTAAAATAACTAGAAAAATTGAAGCAGTAGGTGCTAATTTAGCCATTCCGCCCATTTGACTCATATTTCTAGTTTTATATTTATTCTCTATGATACTCATTAATAACCATAAACCTGTAACTGTTATTCCATGGTTGAACATTTGATACATAACACCATCAATTGCACTTTCTGTATTCATAAATAAGCCAAGATTCATCAAAGCAATATGTGCAATAGAAGAATAAGCAATCACACGTTTAATATCTTTTTGAACAAATGCAATTAACGAAGCGTATATAATACCTATCAAGGATAAGACTATAACGGTAGATGACCAATAAGCAGTTCCTTCTGGAAATAAAGGTAATAACCATTTAATCACAGCAAACAATCCCATTTTAACCATTAAGGCACTTAAAACAATAGTTGAAGAAGTCTCAGTTGTTTCATAAGCATCAGGCTGCCATGTATGAAAAGGAAATAAGGGCATTTTAATAGCAAAAGCAATAAATACCAACCAAAACATCCATTGTTGCGTACTTGCATCTAATTGGTTTGCAGCTGCTAGGATATGCTCATATTGAAAACTTTGATTAGCTTGAAGATACAAATAAATTAATCCAGCTAGCATAAACAAGCTACCCAAGAAGGTATAAACAAAAAACTTAAAAGTTACTTTTACTCTATTTTCATCTCCCCATTGACTAGCCAAGAAGTACATTGGAATTAATGCTAATTCCCAAAAGAAATAGAATAACAAGAAATCATGTGCAAGAAATACTCCCATTAATCCAGCTTGGGTCAATAATAATAGACCAATGTACCTATTTAAATTAGGTAATTTTACTTGCAAGCGTGAAATAAATAAAATAAAATAAACAATTCCTGTGAGTAAAGCCATAAAAATAGATATTCCACCTGCTTTCAGGGCAAAACTAGCACCCATTCCTTGCAACCAAGGTATTTCTAAAAAGGCAGTTTCATTTTGAAAAACAAATGCCAAAATAATACTAACCACCATAGTAGCTAGACTTGAAACAATTGCTAAACTTTTAACTTGCTCAGATTGTATCACAAAACTGAGTAAGCCAGAAACCAATGGGATTAAAATTAAGAATAAAAGAATCATACCAATATCTGATTATAAATAAGCTAAATATTCAATTTAAATTGTTGGAAAATACCAAAGTCCTAAAACAAGCAAAACAAATATACCGATTACAAATACAAAGAAGTAAAAACCTACTTGACCATTTTGTAAAAGTCGTAGACGATTACTACCCGCTTGCACCATTTTACCAAAGCCATTCACTACACCATCGATAATATTTTTATCCATTACTTGACTAAAGAATTGACTTAACTCTTTTAATGGAGAAACTATAATTGCTTGATATACTTCATCCACATACCAGGCTTCTTGTAAAAACTTGCCAAATCCTTTTTCTTCTTTAATAATACCAGTTTTTGTTTGAGATTTTGCTAAAAATATCATGATTAGTACCACTATAACTGAAAGACCCATCAAAAACCATTCGGTACTTGCTGCAACATCTCCTATTTGAAAATCTTCTACTACAGGTTGTAAGAAATTCGCTAATTTATGATCCGCACCAAATAAATGAGGTAAACCTATATATCCACCAATTACAGATAAAACAGCTAAAACAATCAAAGGAATTGTCATTACTTTAGGACTTTCATGAATTTCACTTTCTTTTAAATTACCTCTATACTTACCTGAAAATGTTAGGAAATATAATCTAAACATATAGAAAGCAGTCATTGCAGCACCGAGCAATCCTAAATAGAAATAAATTGGATTTTTAGCATAAGCCGCGACTAAAATTTGATCTTTAGAAAAGAATCCTGAAAATCCAGGAATTCCAGCAATAGCTAAACATGCAATAAGAAAGGTAATATGAGTGATAGGCATTTTCTTTGCTAAAGCTCCCATATTACGAATATCTTGTTCTCCAGATAAATTATGAATTACCGCACCTGCTCCTAAAAATAATAAAGCTTTAAAAAATGCATGAGTCATAACATGAAAAACCCCACCTACGTATGAGCCAACACCTAAAGCTAAGAACATATATCCAAGTTGACTCACAGTCGAATATGCCAATATTTTTTTAATGTCATTTTGTTTTAGAGCAATAGAAGCTGCTACTAAAGCGGTTGCAATACCAATTATTGCAACAAAATCCTGTGCATAAGGTGCTAAATTGTACAACACACTACTTCTAGCAATCATATATATACCAGCTGTTACCATCGTTGCAGCATGAATAAGAGCAGAAACTGGAGTTGGCCCCGCCATAGCGTCCGGTAACCATGTATATAAAGGAATTTGTGCACTTTTCCCCATAGCTCCAATGAAAAAAGCAAAAGCAATAAAGTTCATAGTAGAGGTAGGAACCCCTTGTTGTGGCATAGTAGCAAATAACTGTTCGTATTCAATTGTCCCAAAATGATAAAGAACAAGTAACATACCTACTAAGAATCCTAAATCCCCTATTCTATTCATAATAAAGGCTTTCTTACCAGCATTAGTAAATGATTTATTTTCAAACCAAAAACCAATTAATAAATAAGAAGCTAAACCAACACCTTCCCAACCAATAAACATTATTGCATAGTTTCCTCCCATTACGAGCAATAACATACTAAATACGAAGAAATTCAAATAAGCGAAATACTTAGTATATCCTTTATCTTCACTCATATATCCTATAGAATAAAGATGTATTAATGTACCAATACCTGTAATTATCAATAAAAATAAAGAAGATAATTGATCGATTTTAAAGGAAAAAGGAATTTGTAAATTTCCTGCAGTAATAAACTCAAACAAGGTAAAGGTATAGCCTGAGCTATTCGGGTCTAATTGGAAATAATTTACTAATGCTAAAATAAAGGATGCTAAAATAGCAACAGTTCCAATTCCTCCTGCCAATTTTTTTGGCATGGATTTCCAAAATAATCCATTGATTAAGAAACCAAGTAATGGAAATAAGGGAATGAGGTATATAAATTCTTTCATACTAATTAATATTCAAAAATTCAGCTAAAGCTTAATAATATAATTTAATGTTTTAATCGATTCAGCAAGTTAATATCTGTGGAATGGATTTTTCTATATACCATAACTATGATAGACAATCCTACTGCAACCTCTGCTGCTGCTACCACCATAATAAAAAACACAAAAACCTGCGCTTCACTCATTCCATAGTACTTACTAAAGGCAACCATAAGAAGATTAACTGCATTTAGCATTAATTCTACACACATAAATACTATAATGGCATTTCTTCGCACAAGAACTCCTGCCATACCAATAGCAAATAGTAACAAACTTAGAAATACATAATAATTGATAGGCATTATCTAATATTTTTAAAATTATTGGATATATTTTCTGTTGAATTTTCTTTTTGAGGCAATTTATCTTTTTTAGCAATTACCATTGCACCCACCATAGCTGACAAAAATAGGACACTACTTAATTCAAAGGGCAGTACAAAGTCTGAGAATAAAACCATTCCTAAGTTTTCTAATAAACCAATTTCTGAAGAGCCATCAATTACAGCAGCGTCCATACTTACCGTTCTTAAAGCGGCAATAAGTACTAAGAATAAAGCACCTCCGCTAATTAACCCTGCAGCTTGTAATAATCTTCTTTTTTGTGGTTCAGTATCTTTGTTCAAGTTCATCAACATGAGTACAAAAAGAAATAAAACCATAATAGCACCAGCATAAACAATAATATTTACAATGGCCAGAAATTGTGCATTCATCAAAACATAATGTCCTGAAAGGCTAAAGAAAGTAGCAATTAAGAACAAAACACTATTTACTGGGCTTTTACTTAAAATTACTCCTAAAGCACAGCTAACTGTCATGAAGGAGAGGAGCCAAAAAACAATTTCGTATAATTCCATTCTATAAAATTATGATTCTGATTTCTTTTTATTTTTATTTTGTTCTACTTGTTCATCAGTAATTAACATGTCTTTTTTAGAATAAATAAAATATTCCCTAGTATAATTCGACGGCATCACTGTTTCTGATAAATAAATAGCATCTTTTGGACAGGCTTCTTCACATAACCCACAGAATATGCAACGCAACATATTAATTTCATATTTTGCTGCATATTTTTCTTCTCTATATAAATGTTCTTCTCCAGGTTTTCTTTCTGCTGCTTCCATAGTTATAGCTTCGGCAGGACAAGCCACTGCACATAATCCGCAAGCAGTACAGCGCTCTCTCCCCTCTTCGTCTCTATTTAAAACGTGTAATCCTCTAAAAACAGGACTAAAGGGCTTTTGTACTTCTGGATAATTATATGTAGAAGGTTTAGTAAACATGTGTCCCACTGTAATCTTCATTCCTTTTAATAAACCTGGAATATGCAAACGCTCTGCCAATGTCATTGGCTTTCTTTCCACTTCTACTGCTCTATCTGTTAATTTTTCCATTGCTCATCTTTTAATTAAAGAAAAATAAAATAACTGCTCCTGTAATCAATAAATTAATTAATGCTATAGGAACTAAACCTGTCCATCCTAATTTCAATAATTGGTCGTATCTAAATCTTGGTAAGGTCCAACGAACAAACATAAAGAATAAGATAAATCCAACAATTTTTATCATTAATACTCCCACACAAATCAGAGAGAATAATAGTGGACTTACTTGCGCGGCAACCCAATCCATTCCAGGGAAATTATATCCCCCAAAATATAAAGTAGCTAAGACTGCCGAACTCACAAACATTGCAATATATTCAGCGAATAGGAACATTCCTAATTTCATTGAAGAATACTCTTGGTGGTATCCCATATTCAATTCACTATCTGCTTCGGGCAGATCAAAAGGAGCTCTTCCTAATTCCGCGAAAGTACAAATCAAAAATATTATAAAACCTAAAGGTTGTTTAAAAAAGTTCCATGTAAACCAGCCATCAGCCCAAAAACCATGTTGTTGTTCAACTATAGTTCGTAAACTTAGGCTCCCTGTCATCATAATTAAAGCAATCAAACTCAAACCCAATGCCAATTCATAAGAGATAGCTTGAGCAGCTGCACGGATACTAGAAAGTAAGGAAAACTTATTATTTGAACTCCAGCCACCTAACATAATACCATAAATTCCCAATCCAACTACACCAAAAATAAAGAGGATACCAATACTGATATCAGCAACTTGTAAAGAAATAGTTCGAGTACCTTCTGCAGTTTCAATAGTAAAATCTGGTCCCCAAGGAATAATAGCACTTGTCATTAAAGAAGTCACCATAAACAAGGCGGGAGCTAATATAAAAATAGACCTTGTTGATCTATCTGGTGCTATTTCTTCTTTAAAGAAAAGTTTTCCTCCATCCGCTAAAGGCTGTAGCAAGCCCCAAATTCCTGCGCGGTTCGGTCCATAACGATCTTGCATAAAAGCTGCTATTTTACGCTCTCCCCATGTGGAATAGGCAGCAACGCCAAAAGAGCCTAATATAATAGCTAAAACTAATGCCGCTTTTTCAATAATAAATATCCAATCCATGTTTATTCAAATAAAAGTATGCAAAGGTAATAAAATTGTGAATACTTCGAAAGAAAATAAGCAACACTTACATTTCTTCCTCTTTTTTATTAAAATCATCACTATGAGCAGGGCCAGGTAATTCACTCAATTTAATATTCGGTTTATTCACCTCGCTTACATCATGTATATCCATTAATAATCTTGGTTCTTTTCCAATAACTCTATCAATATAAACAGGCTGTTCAGCTGTACCAACCGTTCCTGCATAATGCCCTTGCGCAATTACACTATGTCTTTCTACTAAGGTCGGACCTTCTATTATCCAATCCGAAGTTTTCTTTTTATCAAAACGACAAGTATTACAAATAAATTCTTTCACTTCACCCCATTCATCTTTTCTACCTGTCACTCTAAATACTTCTTCACCTCGCATCCATAAGCGTACCTTACCAGAGCAAGTAGGACAATCTCTATGCGCCTCCATAGGTTTAGTAAACCAAACGCGTTGTTTAAATCTAAATGTTTTATCTGTCAATGCACCTACTGGACAAACATCAATAACATTCCCAATAAATTCATTATCTAATGCTTTTGAGATCCCAGTTGTTATTTGCGCTTTTTCACCTCTATTAAAAATACCATGTTCGCGCTTATCTGTCAATTGATCTGCTAACATTACACATCGAAAACACATAATACAACGATTCATGTGCAATTGAATATTGGGACCTATATCTTCGGGCTCAAATGTTCTTCTTGAAAATTCAGTTCTAGTTCCAGATTCTCCATGTGCATAGCTTAAGTCTTGCAAATCACACTCACCTGCTTGATCACAAACCGGGCAATCTAAAGGATGGTTTAATAATAAAAACTCTGTCACACCTTGCCTCGCTTCAATAACTCTTTCAGAAGTTATATTTTTAACTTCCATTCCATCCATAACCGTTGTTTTACAACTAGCCATTAATTTAGGCATTGGTCTCGGATCATTTTCTGAACCTTTAGAAACTTCAACCAAACATGTTCTACACTTACCGCCACTATTTTCTAAAGAACTATAATAACACATAGTAGGAGGAGCTACGTCTCCACCAATTTGTCTTGCTGCCTGTAATATAGTAGTCCCAGCAGGAACTTCCACACTAATATTATCTATAGTTACTT
This sequence comes from Chitinophagaceae bacterium, assembly GCA_035302865.1. Lineage (GTDB taxonomy): Bacteria > Bacteroidota > Bacteroidia > Chitinophagales > Chitinophagaceae > DATGSF01. The sequence goes on along the minus strand of DATGSF010000227.1, from coordinate 16,078 downwards.
TCAGTTTTTTATCTGTACTCATCTTAAAAAATTAAATGTTAAAAAACACATTTCTAATTTAATTAGGCATTTAAAGGGTTTTTGTACATGCGAACTCTTCTATTCATTTCTTTATTGTTCCCTTGCCCTTTACGCACATAATCTTCGAATTCATGACGGAAATGTCGAATAGCAGCTGCCACAGGCCATGCCGCAGCATCTCCTAATGGGCAAATAGTATTGCCTTCAATTTTACTTTGTATATTCCACAGTAAATCAATATCTTCCATAGTTGCAGTTCCCTCTTCAAATTTTAATAAAATTCTCCACATCCATCCTGTTCCTTCTCTACAAGGACTGCATTGACCACAACTTTCATGCATATAAAAATGAGAAAGTGTCGCTGTATGTTTTACCACAGATTGATCCGAATCTAATACTATAAATCCACCAGAACCTAACATTGTTCCTGTTTCAAATCCACCTTCAGAAAGACTTTCATAATTCATTAATCTAGGTTTACCATCTGCAGTTTTTAAAATCAATTCTGCTGGCAAAATTGGAACTGAAGATCCTCCTGGAATTACAGCTTTCAAAGATTTACCATTAGGTATTCCACCACAGTATTCTTCACTAAAAATAAATTCTTCAACGCTTAAATCAAAACCTATTTCGTAAACCCCAGGTTTATTTAAATTACCGCAAGCAGAAATCAATTTTGTTCCTGTACTTCTACCCACTCCAATTTTTGAATAAGCCTCTCCTCCCATTTCAATAATAGGCACTACAGTTGCTAAGCTTTCTACATTATTTACTACTGTAGGACGTCCCCATAAACCTGCAACAGCAGGGAATGGCGGTTTTATTCTTGGATTTCCTCTTTTACCTTCTAAACTTTCTAATAATGCAGTTTCTTCTCCACAGATATAAGCACCGGCACCTCTTTGAACATATATTTCACAGTCAAAACCAGTACCTAAAATATTTTTACCTAAAAAGTTCTTTGCTCTAGCCTCTTCAATAGCATTTTCTAAAATATCAACTATCCATGCAAATTCTCCTCTTATATAAATATAAGTAGCATTTGAACCCAAAGCAAAAGAAGAAATAAGTAATCCTTCTATTAATAAATGGGGAATATGCTCCATTAAATATCTATCTTTAAATGTACCAGGCTCAGACTCATCGGCATTACATACTAGATGACGAGGGACTCCTTCTGGTTTTGCTAAGAAACTCCATTTTAGACCCGTTGGGAAACCTGCTCCTCCACGTCCTCTCAATCCACTTTTCTTCACTTCTTCTGTAATAGCATCCGGTTCCATCTTTAAAGCCTTTTTTAAAGACTCGTAGCCTCCATGCTTCACATAGGTATCTATATGTTTTATTCCTGGTATATCTATATTTTTAAATAACAACTTCATAGTTTTCTCAATTTATAAAGCCTAGTTTATTTTTTAATAAAAAGTTGCGATTCTGCTCCTATTTTTATTAATAATGTGTCTTTTCCTTTTAATTCATAGAACACCGTTTGATGCGGCATTACAATTTTTGTTTCTTCTTCAATATAGTAAGGATAAACATTTGCAGTATCTCCTTTACTATCTATTGTTCCCGTCGTTTTTCTTCCATAAAAGAAAACCACATCTTCCAAGGCTTCTTTTTGGTAATTATGATACGTAGAGTAATTTGTGTCATCTTTTCTTGGTGCATAATCCCCTTCAAGTTCTGACCAGTTATCCACTAATTTCCAATTTCCCATCAGCTTACTTTCGGGAGTTTTACAAGCGGTTAAACCTGTAAACAAACTACCAATAAGACTAACTATAGCAATACCTTTACGCATTTTTTGTTCTTATTTCCTCAATTATATCATCAATTTTTTCTGGTGTTAAATGCTCTCTATAAGTCTTACCTAATTGCATCATTGGCGCATAGCCACAAGCACCTAAACATTCTACATAACGCACAGAGAACAAACCGTCCTCTGTAGTTTCACCATCTTTAATTCCTAATCTTTTTTCAATATGTGCTTTTATATCCTCACTTCCTCTCACCATACATGGTCCAGTTTGGCACAGATCAAAAACATATTTACCCATTGGTTTCATATGAAACATAGTATAAAAAGTAGCCACTTCATATACTTCAATTGGCAAAATATCTAGAAGTTCAGCCACATAATCCATTACAGGGACATCTAGCCATCCATCAAAAACATCTTGAGCATATAATAATAATGGAATCAATGCACTTTTTTGCTTCCCTTCAGGGTAGCGTGCAATGAGTTTATTCACATATTCCATTTGCTCTTCTGTAAATTTTATTTCTTTCATAACCTTTTAAAAATTCGGTTAGTATTTATATTATTTTATATTAAGCGTCTAATTCTCCAGCAATGACATTAATACTTGATAAAGTAACAATAGCATCACTCAGTAGACCATTCTCAATCATTTCAGGATAAGCCTGATAATAAATAAAACATGGTCTTCTAAAATGCAAGCGATAAGGCGTTCTCCCTCCATCACTAATTAGATAATAACCCACCTCCCCATTTGCACCTTCCACTGCATGATACACCTCTCCTTTTGGCATAGCTGTTTCACCATAAATAATTTTAAAGTGATGAATCATAGCTTCCATTTTAGTATATACATCTCTTTTTTCAGGCAAATAATATTCTGGAACATTCGCATGAAAAACAGATGGATCTAAGTCTTTCATTTTTTCTATAGCTTGTTGAATAATGCTATAACTTTGCCACATTTCAGCATTTCTCACTAAGAACCTATCATAAACATCTCCATTTTTACCTACGGGAATATCAAATTTGAAATCTTCGTAAGAGGAATATGGTTCTAAAACTCTTAAATCATAATCTATTCCAGTAGCTCTCAAATTTGGACCTGTAAAAGAGTAATTTAAAGCTCTCTCAGCAGAAATAATACCAATTCCTTGAGTTCTATCCATAAAAATTCTTAAACGAACCAAAAGTGATTCAAACTCTTCTAAAGCCTTAGGAAAAGTTTCCATAAACTTATTCAGATGCTCCCAAGTTCCTTCTGTAAAGTTTCTTTCAAAACCGCCTATTCTTCCAATATTTGTAGTTAAACGTGCCCCACATATGCTTTCAAAAATATCGTAAATGCGTTCTCTTTCTTGGAAAAAATAAGTGAAGGGAGTTAAAGCTCCTGTATCTACCCCCATAATAGAGTTACATATAATATGATCTGCAATTCTAGCCAATTCCATTATGATTACACGCATATAGTCAACGCGTTTAGGAACTGAAATTCCAGCGATTTTTTCCACTGTAGTTTGCCAACCAATGTTATTTATAGGTGCAGAACAGTAATTTAATCTGTCCGTTAAAGTAGTAATCTGATTAAAGGGTCTTCTTTCTGCGATTTTTTCAAAAGCTCTATGTATATAACCGATGGTAGGAGTAGTACGTAAAACTTTTTCTCCATCAATTTCCATTACATTTTGGAAAACACCATGTGTAGCGGGATGTGTAGGACCAACGTTAATAGTTGTAGATTCCTTACCTATCGATCCTTCCGGAAGTTTAATATGATGTTCTTCTTTCATAATTTCTTTTAAAATAATTCTAAAATTTAACGACCAAACATATGATCATCTTTATCTATTCTTGTAGGATCTTCCATAGGGTATTCCTTTCTCATTGGGAAATAATCCATATCTTCCACATTTAATATTCTCGTTAAATTAGGATGTCCTACAAAATGCACACCAAAGAAATCAAAAGTTTCTCTTTCCATCCAGTTTGCTGCAGAAAATAAATTTATGGCAGTAGGTATATTCGGTTTTGTAATGTCCAAATACACTTTAATGCGCAATCTCATTCGCTTACTTAAGTTATGTAAATGATAAACCACGCATAATTCCTGTTTTTCTTTTTCAGGATAATGCACAGCAGTTAAATCAGTTAAAAATTGAAATTGGAAATCGTGATATAGCATCTCAAGAAGCTTGGTAATTTCTGATGCACTCACTTCAAATGTTATAATATCAGAGTTGGTATTCCAATTTTGGAAACTCTGGAATTCTTTTTCTATATTTTCTTTAATATCATTAAAATACGCAGTCATTTCCCTCTAGGTTTATTGGATTCCACATTCTGTTAATAATTGTTGATAGGTTTCACTATGCCTTCTTCTTAAACTTTCATTTTTTACAATATGTTGGATTTTCAAAACACCTTCAATAATGCCCTCTGGTCTTGGTGGGCATCCAGGTACATAAACATCCACAGGAATGACTTGATCAATCCCTTGTAAAACGGAATAAGAATCAAAGATTCCGCCGCTACTTGCACAAGCTCCTACAGCAATTACCCATCGTGGTTCTGCCATTTGCATATATACTTGTTTAAGAATTGGCGCCATTTTCTTTGCAATAGTTCCTGCTACTATTAATAAGTCACATTGTCTTGGTGTAAAACCCATTCTTTCTGCTCCAAATCTCCCTAAGTCATAGTTAGACCCTAAAGTAGCCATAAATTCAATTCCACAACACGAGGTTGCAAATGGTAAAGGCCATAAAGAGTTTGCTCGTGCTAATCCAATTACAGAACTTAATTTTGTTGCCATAAAACCTTCACCTGTATAGGTATTTTCAGGCAAATCATTTAAGTAAACTTTTTCGTTTTCGTTATATCTTACTGGTCTCATTGTTATTCAATTTAATCTTCCCATTTTAAAGCTCCTTTCTTGATGATATAATAAAATCCAGAAAAGAAAAATGCCACAAACAATAACACGGCATAAAAACCTTCTACACCAAGAGCTTTAAAATTCACTGCATATGGATAAAAGAAAATCACTTCCACATCAAATAAAACAAATAATATTGCGACTAAGAAATACTTAACAGCCATTGGTTCTCGAGCATTTCCTACAGATGGAATACCACTTTCAAAGTTTACTAATTTATCTTTAGTCTTTCTTTTAGGTCCTAATAAATGCGTAGCAAGCATAATGATACCTACAAAACCAATTGCAATAATTAATTGAATGACAATGGGTAAAAAATCCATTGAAGTGTTCGTTGTCATTGTGGACTGTAATATTAGAGTTTCCATATTTAAAATTATGTACAAAATTAAAGATAGTAATAGGATTTTCAAACTAAATCTTAATATTTCGTTTTCATTAATAGGTATTCCATTGATAAAAACAGAGACATCTTTAATTTTTTGCAAAAGTAATTAAATTTAGCCATTTAACCTTTAAAAATACTTCTGCACCTTCATTTTCTCTAAAATGCTATAAAAATAGAGCATAAAAAAACTGTCCTTTCTTAAAGGACAGCTTTAATATTTTTAATTATTAAAATGCCATATCTTCTTCTGCGATAACCTCCTGCACTTCTGGAATCATACGTTTCATCATTTGTTCAATCCCGGCTTTTAAGGTAACCATTGCTGAAGGACATCCGGAGCAGGAGCCTTGTAATAATAATTTCACCACTCCTTCATCATAACTCACAAAACTAATTGCTCCACCATCCATTTCAACTGCTGGCTTAACATAGTTTTCCAACATTTCTTTAATACGTACAACCACATCGGGATCGTCAGATAATACCATATTTCCATCTTCCTTTTCTGGCACCATATCTTCATTTATCACGGGATAACCTCCTTCTAAATATTCCTTTAAAAACTTACGAATACTTGAAGTAATTTCTTCCCATTTAGTATCTGGATCTTTTGTTAAGGTAACAAAATTGCTTGCGATAAAAACTCCTTTTACATAAGGAAAATTAAATAACTCTTGCGCTAAAGGCGAAGGTTCTGCTGTTTGTTTTTCAGGAAAATCAATGCTTTTCCCTGGATATATAAGTTTATTTGCCACAAACTTCATCGTTTCTGGATTCGGCGTCATTTCTGTATAAATACTCACAATAGTGCTTCCTGTGTTCAACATAATTCAAAGATTTATAAGATACAAAAATACAATATAAAAATTAGTTCAGCTAATATATTTATAGATAGGTAAAAAGATTTTATCTATAATTTAAATATAGTGGTCGAAGCCCATGCAAAATCTTTTTCCATCTTTCCTTGTAACTGCAATTTTTTCTGCATTTCAGGATGATTAAAATCCATAATTAATCTTATATAGTCCATTTCTTCTTTCCAGTCAATAAATTGCATATGTTCTTTAAAGTCCATAAATCCTTCTCCATACCATTTATATGCTGCTTCTTTTCCCGACCACAACAAAGTGATTTTTTCAATTTCTGATTGGGATAACTCTTGTTCTTTTTTTCCTAAAAATTTATCTTGTAATCGACTAATTTTCCTTTCATATATTTGCAAATCTAATCCTATAGATTGCTCTTCACTTATAGCAACGCCTACATAAGGAAAGGAATGACTAATGGAAAAATAAAAAGGGTTATCTTTAATATAAGGTTTTCCTTTTTCATTTTTTTCTATTGCATGAAAAGGGAAATCACTTACTAATTCTTGCAATAAAAATCGAGTAGCAGCAAACTCAAGTTTCCGACGCTCCGATTTATATTCCGGAATGCTAATATTTTTCAGATGTGAACTAAAAAAAGATAAAGGCTCTTCTATATTCCAAAAAGCCATTTGGGTCTTATGTTCATCATCCTTTATATTCAATATTTCCATACTACAAAGATACGGAAAATTACCTACAAGGGCACTTATTAAATGCAAAAACGACAATTCTTATCCTTTATTTTATTATTTCAAAAAATTGCATCTTAATTATTAATACCTTTGCAATACATAAGGTCAATAATCAATGAATTTTTACTTAGCACAAATCGAAACCCGAATTTTTCAATGGGATTTTAATTTAAAAGAAATATTAAATCAATATCAAAACCTTCATGAGTTTGATGCAATTTTCTTTCCTGCAAATGCTCTTTCCGGAGGACCTTTACATGATTTAATAAAACACCCACATTTTGAAAAGAATTTAAATGCAACTTTAAAAGAATTAACTAAGAATATAAAAAAACCTATTTGTTTTCCACAAGTGCTGCCTAAAAACAATTGCAAATTGATATGGATTGAAAATCAAAAAATCCAATATCTATCTTTAAACTCTTTTATTAATTTCCAAGGAAATAAGCTATTTTTCTTTCACCCTGAAAATGAACTTACACATTTTAGCACTCAAGCAGATTATATTTTCACTTATAGACAAGAACGTTTTAATTATAGAGCGATTCCTTCATGCAAACATGCATTTTTACAGAAAACTTCTTCTTATATAATAAACATTCAAAGTCATTCTTTTGATGGTGCCAATATATTTCCGGGAAACAGTAAGATATTTTATAAAAACACATGCATTTATTCTGCACCTTATTTTAAAAATGCTGTAAAAAGTATTAATAAGAATGATGAAGTAACATTATATACTGAAAAAAATCGTATTGCTCTTTTGCATCAAGGTCTTTTGTACGCAATAAAAAGTTATTTCCAACAAAAAGGATTTTCCAAAGCATTTATTGCAAGTTCAGGTGGCTTAGATAGTGCTTTAGTGCAGACTTTAGTAAGTCAAGCTATTGGAGGCGAAAATACTTATGCTTATTTATTACCTTCTGATTTCTCCAGTTCGCACTCTATTGAAGATGCTAAAAAATTATCAGAAAATTTAGAAAATCCATACTCTATAATTTCTATTAAGGATTCTTACGCTAGTGTTTTAAAAAGTATAGAGAAGGATTTCCAATCACAGTCATTTGATTTTACGGAAGAGAATATACAAGCAAGAATTCGCGGATTAATAATGATGGCTTTAAGCAATAAAAATAAAGGAATAGTATTAAATACATCCAATAAAAGTGAGATAGCCATGGGTTATAGCACTATGTATGGAGATGCAGTAGGCGCCTTAAGTATTATTGGAGATGTTTATAAATCAGAGGCTTATGCTTTGGCAAGATATATAAATGAAAAAGAAGCGGTTATACCAGAGCATATATTGACCAAAGCACCTTCTGCTGAGTTGCGACCAGATCAAAAGGATACTGACTCGTTGCCTGACTATGATTTATTAGATGGAATATTATTTAAAATTTTGGAAAAAGAAAAAAGTAATGTTAGTGATTTTAATGAAGCAGAATTGTCTATTTTAGATTTTGTAATAACAAAATTACATAATAATGAATTTAAACGTTTACAATTTCCACCTATTATAAAAGTTTCTTCTTGTAGTTTTTTCGAGGATCGGAAATATCCTTCAATTTTTTAAATTTCAGAAAAATGAAAACAGATATATTAGTTATAGGATCTGGAATCGCAGGTTTAACTTTTGCGACAAAAATGGCTGCAAAACATCCGAACAAAGATATTTTAGTGCTTACAAAAGCTAAAAAGGATGAAGAAACCAATACTAAATATGCACAAGGTGGTATAGCTGTTGTGGATGTTGAAGCTGGTGATTCTTTTGAAAAACACATTAAAGACACCCATATAGCTGGTGACGGTCTTTGCAATCCTAAAATCGTAGACATTGTTGTAAAGGAAGGACCTGAAAGAGTACAAGAAATCATTGATTGGGGGACACAATTTGACAAAGAAAAAGACGGCACATTTTCCAAAGGAAAAGAAGGTGGCCACTCTGAATATAGAATTTTACACCATAAAGATATAACCGGTTATGAAATAGAAAGAGCTTTATTAAAAAAAGCAAAAACTTTTTCTAATATTACGATACAAACCGAATGGCATGTAATCGACTTAATCACCCAACATCACAAAGGTTATTTAATTACAAAATCTACTGAGAATATTGAATGTTATGGTGTTTATGCTTTAAATATCAAGACCCAAAAAGTTGAAAAAATACTCTCTTCTATCACTTTAATAGCTACTGGAGGTTTAGGGCAAGTTTATAGAAGCACTACTAATCCCAGTATAGCAACTGGAGATGGTGTTGCTATGGTATATCGTGCCAAGGGAAGAATAGAAAATATGGAATTTATACAATTTCACCCTACAGCACTATATGAATTTGGTATTAGTCCTTCTTTTTTAATCACTGAAGCAATTCGAGGAGCGGGAGCTATTTTAATAAATCATAATGGTGAAGCATTTATGGAAAGATATGATAAAAGAAAAGACTTAGCACCACGTGATATAGTAGCAAGGGCAATAGACCAAGAAATGAAAAAAGAAGGAACTGAATTTGTTTTCTTAGATACTCGACATTTAGGTAAAAAAGTATTTGAAAGTCACTTTCCAACAATTTTTGCGTATTGTAAAAGCAAAGGACTTAACCCATTAAAAGATTTATTACCTATTGCACCTGCAGCTCACTATTCTTGTGGAGGAATAAAAACGAATGAATATGGAGAAAGTTCCATTCATAATTTATTTGCTTGTGGCGAGTGTGCTAGTACAGGATTGCATGGAGCCAATCGATTGGCAAGTAATTCCCTTTTAGAAGCTTTAGTTTTTGCACATAGATGCCATTTAAAAGCTAGTGAAATTTTAGAAAAAGCAAGTATTCCTACAGGTTTACCTGATTGGGATGCATCAGGAACTAAAAAAGCTGAAGAACATATATTAATTACGCAAAGCTTTAAAGAATTAAAAGCCATTATGAGTGATTATGTTGGAATTGTTCGTAATGACTTGCGGTTAGAAAGAGCAATGAGAAGAATTGATTTATTACATGAAGAGGTTGAAAAATTATATGAAGAAAGTACTGTTTCTCCATCTTTAATAGAATTAAGAAATTCAATTACTAGTGCCTATTTAATTGTAAAAGGTGCAATTTTTCGAAAAGAAAGTAGAGGTTTACATTATACTATAGATTATAAAAACCATAGTACTATTATTCAAAATATTATTCTTTAATATGCTGGAAAATATTAAAAACATTATAAAAACTCATATAGAAGAAGAGAATTTAATAAAAATTCAAGGAAAACTTAAAAATCATTCTTCTATTAAAAATACGATTTGGAAACCTTTTTATAAAAAAGAAATACTTCATTGGCAATTAGTAGAAACTCATAAAACTAAGGATTTAACCTATAGCTTTATTTGGGAAGAGGGCATGCAAAAAATCATGCAAGACATAGAGAATCACTATAGTAGCTGTATGATTTTTACAGAATCGGAAAATTATCAATTAATATATAACAAAAAGAATAAAATACAGATAAAAAAGCACAAAAGTGATAAAACACAAAGTGCAAATTGGAGCCACGATAAAAACAAAAATTATATTCTCAGAAATGAAGCCTTTTACTTACAGGAGTTAGGTTTAGTAGATAAAAAAGGAGAAATTACAAAATCGGGAAGAGATAAATACAAGCAAATACATCATATTATCCATCTTTTAGAAAAGATTTTTGATCGACCAGAAAAAAAGTGGAAAATAGCTGATTTAGGTGCAGGAAAAGGTTATTTGAGCTTTGGAATTTATGATTATCTGCAATCTAAAGGTAAAGATGTAAATATCCGTGCTATAGAAATGCGTAAAAAACTGGTAAATAATGGTAATGCTTTAGCAAGAAAAGTAGAATTTGAAGGTTTACAATTTGAAGCAAATAAAATAGAGGATGTAAGCCTGAATGATTGTAATATGTTATTAGCGCTACATGCCTGTGATACTGCAACTGATGATGCGATAATAAAAGGAATAAAAGCAAATGTGAAATATATTATTTTAGCTCCCTGTTGTCATAAGTATCTTCGAAAACATTGGGATATAAGAAAAGCAGATAAATTCCATGACTTTTATTTACAACATAATATTTATCAAGAACGTAGTGCAGAATTATTAACTGATAGTATCCGCGGATTGATTTTATCTTACTATGGATATCAAGTTCGCATTATTGATTTTATTAGCACTGAACATACTCCAAAGAATGTTCTTATTATCGCAGAAAAAAAGAGCGAAAAAGCAATTGTTAGTATGGACAAATGGGATAAATTAGAAAAAATAAAGAATAGTTATGGGATAAAAAATTATTATTTAGAAGAAAAATTAGGTTAAACTCTAATATTTATTGATAAGCTATATTTTATTACAAAGAAGCTTTAAGTTAAAGTCACTTTATTATTCTCGCTTTTCTTCTAGCTAATGAAGTAAAATATGTTCCCAAAAACAATAAACCTAAAATTGTAGTAATAGATCCGGCAATGGAAGCATCTAAAAAATATGCTAACCAATAACCTGAAATAGCAGCAAAAACTGCAACCGCACAGGAAAGTAGAATCATTTTCTTTAAATCATGTGTAAGCAAATATGCAATTGCTGCAGGAGCAATCATTAAAGCTACCACCAACACGGCACCCACAGCATCAAATGCACCTACAATAGTAATAGAAGAAATAGACATTAAAGCATAATGAATAATAATTGGAGAGAAACCAAATGCACTAGCTAATCCAATATCAAAAGTACTAATTTTTAATTCTTTAAAAAACAACAACAGTAAAGTAACTGAAACGCAAATAATTACAAATATCACCCAAAAAGACTTAGGGCCAATATCCCAAGTTCCTAGGTGCAATCTATCAAATGGAGCAAATGCAATTTCACCTAACAAAACTGCATCTAAATCAAGATGTATATCATTTGCATTTCTAGAAATCATCAATACTCCAATGCTAAACAATACAGGAAAAACCAAACCAATAGCTGTATCTTCTTTTACTAAGCCTGTTTTTTGAATCCATTCTACTAAAACCACAGTCAAAACTCCCGTTAAGGCTGCAAATAGAATTAAAATAGGTGAATTTAAATCTTGACTTATAAAAAAACCAATAACTATTCCTGGCAATATTGAATGACTTATTGCATCACTTACTAAAGCCATTCTACGTAAAACTAGAAAAACTCCAGGTATAGCACAAGCAATTGCAACCATAGCTGCAATAATCTGAATTTCTAATTGTGCAATACTCATCTTAAAATAATTTAAATTATATATTCCTTAAATACTTCTTTCCAATTTCAGAAACATGCCAACAATCTTCCTTTTTTATCAACCATTTACGATTAACTAATGCATTTTTTTGTTTGGGTAGGCATAAGTTTTCTACATCTTCGGTTAATAAACTGTCTTGAGCAGATTCTAATTCATAACATTTTTTCAAAACTTGTAAATCCTTCCACTTATTTTTATTTTTATTCCATTTTCTTCCTCTAGCTACTATCCCTCTTTTTGGTGCAAACAAAAAAGAAAAAAATACAAATACACTAGCTACTATTACAATTAAAGGACCTGTAGCCATTTGATCGGAACTCGCACTAATAACTGTTCCCAAAAATCCTGAACTAGCACCAAAGATTGCTGCTAATAGCAACATCAAGCTCAAACTATTAGTCCATTGCCTAGCAGCTGCAGCAGGAGCTAAAAGCAATGCACTTATCAAAACTACTCCCACCATTTGTAAGCCTAAAACAATAATTAAAACGATAAGAATAGTCATTAAAACATCGATAAAACGGTTCGAAAAACCAATACTTTTAGAAAAAGCAGCATCAAAAAGAAAAACTTTAAATTCCTTCCAAAAAGCCGCTATAATAATTAACATTAAAAAGCTAATAATCAATAAAATAAAGACATCGCTTTCAAGCAAAGTAGCTGCTTGCCCGAATAAATACTTATCCAATCCCGCTTGATTAGCATCGGGTATTTTTTGAGCATAAGTCAATAAAAGCATTCCAAAACCAAAAAACAAAGATAATATCAGCCCCAAAGAAGTGTCGGTTTTCAATTTGGTTTTTTGCGTCATATTCCGAATTCCTAAACTTCCTATAATGCCGAAAACTAAAGCCCCCAATAATAAAATATTTACATCTTTAGAGCCTGTCCACAAAAAAGCTAATACAATTCCAGGCAAGGTAGCATGTGAAATAGCATCTCCAAGTAAACTTTGTTTTTTTAAAACAGCAAAGCAACCTAAAATTCCTGTCATTGCTCCTAATACCGTCGTTCCTAAAGCAATAATTAGAAAGGTATAATCTGTAAAAATCCAATTTATTTCTTCCAAAAATTTTTGCATAGTCTAATTAATAAATTCAGTATTTCCTTGATAAGTATTTTTTAAATTTTCATCAGTAAAAACTTTTTCTACTGTACCATAACCTTTTACTTCTCTATTTAATAATACCACCCAATCAAAATACTCTTTTACTGTTTGCAAGTCATGATGCACTACGATTATAGTTTTGCCTTGATTTCTTAATTCCTTTAAAATTTTTATTATTGCTTTTTCTGTTGTCGCATCCACCCCTTGAAAAGGTTCATCTAAAAAATACATATCTGCATTTTGCACTAAAGCACGAGCCAAAAATACGCGCTGCTGTTGCCCACCACTTAATTCACTAATTTGCCGATTTTTAAAATCCAACATTCCAACTTTTTCTAAAGCTTCCATACTTGCTTTTTTTTCTTTAGAACCAGGTCTTTTAATCCATCCTAAATTTCCATAAGTACCCATTAAAACAACATCCAATACAGTAGTAGGAAAATCCCAGTCTACAGAACCTTTTTGTGGAACATAAGCAACATTTTTTCTTTGTTTTTTATAGCTTTCACCAAAAATTTCCACCTCTCCATGCATTTTCTTAACTATATTCAAAACTGCCTTGATTAAGGTGGATTTACCAGCACCATTAGGTCCGATAATAGCTAATAAAATTCCAGATGGAATTGAGAAGTTGATATCCCATAAAACAGGGCTATCTCGATAAGCCACTGTTAAGTTTTTCACCCTTAATCCTATTTTATTTCCCTGCATTTTCATTCTTCTTTTAAAGCATTCACAATAGTATTTATATTGTATTTATACATTCCGATATAAGTTCCTTCTTCTGTGCCTTTACTTCCCAAAGCATCGCTGTACAATGTTCCACCTAAACTCACTTCTCCACCCTTAGCTCGGACTGATGCTATTAAAGCACTTGCTGTACGTTCTGGCACGGAACTTTCTATAAATATTGCAGAAATATTATTTTCTATAATAAAATCAGTTAATTTCTTAATATCTTTTACACCAGCTTCCGTCTGAGTAGAAATTCCTTGAAGACCAATTACTTGGAATCCAAAAGCTTTACCAAAATAACTAAAAGCATCATGTGCAGTTACTAATACTCGTTTTTCGACTGGTAGTTCCTGAATTTTTTCTTCAATGTATTTTTTTAGCTCTTCTAATTCATGAATATATTCAAAATAGTTTTCAGTATAAAAAGCGGCATTCGTAGGGTCTAATTCTTGTAAAGTTTTTAAAGCTACTTCTGCAAAAAGAATAAAATTATCTACATCAAACCATACATGTGGATCATAATTCCCTCCAAAATCACTTGATGCAATTCTTTTATTTTCTGGTAGATAATTTCCTAAACCAAGAGTTTTATTTTTATAAACTCCCATTTTCTCAAATACAGATTCCAATTTTCCTTCTAAATGCAAACCACTATAAAAAACTATATCACTTTCAAATATTTTTTGAACATCCCCTTCTGTCGCTTTATATAAATGTGGATCAACACCTGCTCCCATCAATGCTTTCACATGGATTTTATCTTTTCCAATATTTTCTAATAAATCTCTGATTTGTGTCGTTGTACAAACAATTTTTAATTTATCATTATCTTCTGGAAAATGAGAGCAAGAAATTATAGTGATTATGTAGTAAAATAAAAAAGTCAATCTCAAAAACTTACTCATAGTGCATTTTTAATTTCTATCTAACTTTTCTTGAACATAGATATTTTCAGCAACAAAACTTGATATAAAAATAACAGTGTCACTTATTTGAATTTCCATAGAATCATCAAATTCTTTATTCATAACTATCATTTCCACACCAATTTGAATATTTTTTTTATCTAAATAGCGTAGAAATTCTTGTTGTGTATCTTTTACACCGACGCAAATATACCTTGTTCCAATTTCTGCATTTTTCAAACTTATTTTCTCACGAACTGTCCAGTTTCCATTTTTATCTGGAATAGGATCACCATGAGGATCAAAATTTGGATAACCTAAATAAGCATCTAATCGATTGATTAAAGCATCACTTTGCACATGTTCCAGTTGTTCTGCAATTTCATGTACTTCATCCCAATAAAAGTGCAACTTATCAACTAAAAAAACTTCCCATAATCGATGTTTTCTAATTATTAGACTCGCTTTTTGTCTTCCTAATTCTGTCAATTGCACTCCTTTATATTTTTTATATAAAAGAAGTCCTTTATCAGACAGTTTTTTGATCATGTCTGTAACAGAAGATGGTTGTGTTTGCATGTCTTCTGCAATTGCATTTGTACTTACCTCTCCTTTTGTTTCTCTTTGTAAATGAAAAATTCCTTTTAAATAATTTTCTTCAGCTAAAGTCATAACTACCAATTAGAATAAGGCAAAGATATGTTTAAAGTTTAGAAAATAAAAATTTAGACAAGGCTAAAAAAGAAATGTGAAGAATCTAATTACCTTTTTTTAATGATTGTAGAAGAAGGCAAGCGCTATTTTTCCTTTAATTTGTAACAATTAGACTTGGAAGTTAGGTATTGAATTTTACAGGTAAGATTCTTTAGAATAATTATATATGATAATAATCTTGAAAAATTTTAGAGTCTAGCTATATTTTTAAGTTTTAAGAATAAAAGCCCAATCTCTTATGTATTTACATGAGATGTAGAAAAAAAATGCTAAAATAGATTCTATTTTAGGTTATTTTCTTAGATTGGAGTCAGAAAATGTAATTGTATATCTGTTTCGATATGCATAAAATGATATTTCAGAGCAATAAAAACAGACATTATTTGTGTATAATAATAAGTAAAATGCAAGAAATCGTATATTTCTCTAGGAACACAAATTAAAGTATTTTAAAAAAAACTTATTATTATTCATTATTAATAGAAGCCGTCTCATAACTGAGGTAGCTATTTTTATTTTAACAATTATATTCTTATTTTTGTTAATTCAATAATATATTATATCTTTATGTTGCTGAATATCAATTGTATGAAAGCAAATTTTAAAGAATATAATCAACAACAGAATTGGTTATTCCCCCCTTCTATAGAGGATTTAATCCCTATCGATCATCCTG
>DATGSF010000226.1:0-10379 GCA_035302865.1 Chitinophagaceae bacterium | reverse complement strand
CTTTCTGGGCTTCTCCCCCAAGTGCCACTTCCGGAGCATGGTGTATCTATTAATACCACATCTTGTTTGGGTACATTATTAGGACAAGATTTAGCCACATCCCAATAAAAGCTATGTATTTTTTTTCTATTCTTAAAATATAAATTTTGTCTTCTTTGCAATTCGATTAGAATGCTCTTTCGAACATCTGTAGCTGTAATGCTAATATTATCATGCAAGTCTTGTAAAAGTAAAGATTTTCCTCCTGCACCTGCGCAAACATCCCAAACATGTATTTCTTCTTTTTCATTTATTTCTAATAATTTCCATGCTTTTATTAAAGATTTTTGCGAAGAAAGATCTTGAATAATATAATTTTCTTCAGAAAAGAAATGATCTAATTTTGTATCTTTTTCTGTATAAAAAACAGGAATTCCATCAAGATTAATTTTTTCAAAATTTGTAACTTCTTTATCAGAATTTTTAATTCTAAAAAATACTTTTGATTGATTATTAATTAATTCCTTAAAATCTTGAATGGTAAAACCTTTAGAAAATTTCAAATTATCTTCTTTAAGCAAAAAACCATAATTCAAATCAATTTTTAAATCGTTTATGAATTCAGCCTCAATTCTGTTTTCAAGAAGAAATTTCCAATAATAAAAGTCATTTTTATTTTTAGAATCTTCTATAATTTTTAATGGATATATCGTTTTTTTTGCGTTTACTGCTGCATATCTATAGATTTCAAACAAAGCAGAAGTAATTGCATTTCTATCTCTTTTTCCTAGCTGTTTTTCTTTTTTATAAAAACCCTTTAAATACTTTATTAAAGGTTGTTTTCCATTATAATCTTCAAGTATTTCCTTTACATATTTTATTAAATAATGCTGCATAATTAATTTTTAGAAAGGATATCCTATTGCAATATTAAATATAAGATTAGATCGTCGCCATTCCGAATCTCTAAAATCTATATATTTATAAGTCCATCTATCTCCCTCAGGCAACCAAGGTTGACGTATAGGAAAACCAAAATCCAAACGTAAAATAAGAATAGAAAAGTCCAATCTTGCACCCAATCCAGCATTAACGGCAATTTCTTTATAAAAATCCTTAGTAATTTCTCCTCCAGGAAACTTTGAATTTGGTCTTTGCAACCAAATATTACCAGCATCTACAAATAAAGCACCTTTCAGAAATTTGTACAATTGCATTCTCCATTCCAGATTAGCTTCGAGGCGAATATCTCCTAACATTTCAATAAAAGTTTGACCTCCTGTCTGACTAACTTCATGATAAGAACCTGGCCCTACCAATCTTGATTGAAATCCTCTTAAACTATTACTACCACCAACATAAAATTGCTTTATATTAGGTAATTGCGAAGAATTGCCATAAGATATCCCCCATCCTCCAAATGCTCGTGCGGCCAGGACAGACTCCTTAGTAAAATGCAGATAATATCTAAAATCCGCCTGCAATTTTACATATTGTGCAAAGTCCATACCTAAGAATTTTTTAGGATTATTTTCAAAATTTGCTCTTTGCGATAATCCTATGATATTTCCTGATAAATCTGCTCTACCATTAAAGTAAAAATTATGCTTTTGGGTTCTTTTTAGTTGGGAGTTATAAGTATATTCATAAGTAGGACCAATAATAATTCCATTATAAAATAAATTACTAAGATTTACTTCAAAATCCGGATTTTTATTAAAGGTATCAGTATGTACCAGAGACACATTTATTGGAAATAATTTATGCTCTTTTGCGGCGTCTTCTTTCCAATTGTATCCAAAATTAGCAGTATAAACATTAGTAATGGAATAATCTTTTCTTAAGTTCATATCATAATTAACATGAATTAAGGTACGAGGAATAAACATTCCAGAAGCTTTAATAGGAATAAAAGGCACTAAGAATTTAGGAATATTTAATCCAAGTTCCACCCCTACATTATATTGATCTGGTCTTTTAAGCTCACCGCCATATTGTTTTTCCAAACCTCCTGACACCTTTACTGTAAACAATTCTGCACCTTTTAACAAATTTCGATTTCTCCATGTTATACTAGCTCTTGAACCTAGACGATTTCCATCATTACCAAAACCTCCTAATTCAATATTAAAAGCTTTTTTAGGAGCTGGAGTCAATAAATAATGCACATCTAAGAGATGCTCATCAATATCTTCCACTATAGAGAATTCGTTTTTTACGAATTTAAAGGTACCCAAAGAAATTAATCGATTTAGAGAAATATTTTGTTTTCTTTTATCATAATATTCTCCAGGCTTAAATTGCATAGCTTGATAGAACACAGCTGATTTAAAAGAGTGGCTAGGATCAATAATTTTAAAACCACTATCATGAGATAAGGTATCAGCATATCTACTTGGTCTTCGTCCTCTATTTCCTTGTAATTGGTAATTAGGAAATACAAGAATTTCATTCATTTTATACTGATACATTGCTTCTTTTGGCATTTCTCCCAATTTCAAATCCACTTTTAAATCCATTTTATAGGTTCCCACACTAGTATCTGCTCTCACTAAGATATGATTAGGACTAAAATAATAATAACCGAATGTTTTTAAAGTTTCCGAAATTCTTTCTCTCTCTTTTTTGATGGTATTTAGATTATAAGCATCACCCTCTTTAAGTAAAGTATTTTCCCTAGTATTTTTAATATGTTTAGAAAGTTGCAAAGTGTCATAGACAGTAAACTCCACATCATTAATTATACTTTGTTTATCTGTTTTCACTTTAAAATACGCTTTCTTTTTTTTCTTTTTTATTTCTTCTTCACCAATGGAGCTAGCATGTAAGAAACCTTCATTTCCCAAATAGTTTTCAATAATTTCATTATTATATTCCACATTAAAATCCGAACCTAAGACCGGCGGTTCTCCAAATTTATCTTGCATCCAATATTTCAAACCTTTATTAGATTTAGGTTCTCCCACCACATTATGAATCCAGAGTTTTATTCTCAAGCCTAAAAAAGTTTTATTAGGCTTAGGTCTTAAGGCTGACTCTAATTCAGATTCCATGCTTTTTCTTTCTTTTTTTGTGAGTACACTGTCCTCTATTTCCACATCACTACCCACGTACAAACTTTGACCTTCTGCCAAATATTTAGTATTGCTACAAGCTGTAAAAAGCAACAGCATAGAACAAGCAATTATAAAAGAAATACCATTTTTAAATTTCATATTTTAAAAGACTTTAAAGAATTTATTAGGTTGAAGATATGCTGCATCTTTTTCTTTATTATCTTCTTTTTTATTTCTATTATTTTCTCTTTCAGCCTCTCTTCTTTTTCGCATTCTTTCTAATTCTTTCCTTCTGTTAATAAATATATATTTGAAGCGGTTATATTCTAAAGCTAATCTAAAATTCAATCCAGCTTCTGCTGTATAACCATCTAAAATATTGCGCAATTCATTAGTTCTATATGCTCTTAATTGGTATTTTCCATCTCTAGTTAAATCATAATCTATAGCTAAATTACCTGGAATTACACTTTTATTCTCTGCTTGTCCTGCACCTTCTAATTCAAAATTATTACCCACAGTTACTTTAATTCTATCATTAAATAAACGTTTAGAAGCCGATACATTCAAGTCTGTTCTACTCTGTTTGGAACCTGTGGAGTAATCTTCTGTTGATTCTAAATCCACATTTAATTCAAAACCTTCTATTAAATTATCAGCAATTTGATTTAACTGATCCGATAAGAAATTACCCACCGTTTGTCGCACAGCACTTTCCATACCACCACCTACATTTTCAAAAGGGTTTTCTGCTAAAAATCGATTCATAATCAATACAGAAAATACCTGTTTATTCATTTCCGAAGAATTGGTTCTCAGTTCATTCAATTTCGATTCTACCAAGCTTTCCACATTTGTAGAAAGTCCAGAACCCTGTTCAGAAACAACAATATCAAAATCCAATTCAGGTTCTAATGCTTTACCTTCAATTTTCAAATGCACTTCAAATGGAATTCTTTGTTTATAATAATTCAACTCTTCTGGTGGCACTTGTTTTTCCACTAAATCATAAGGTGCAACATTTGCTTTATAGATAGCTACAATATTTGCTTCAGCTTCTAAGGGATCACCAGCAAGTGTTATTGTAGATCCTTTTTGAATTTTAAATTTTCTCGTAATTAGATTAAATTTCAATTCATAATGGCCATCTTCTAATTCATATTCTCCGGTTAATCCAATATTTCCATCAGGAGTTAAAAAAGCATTTAGATTCGCTTGACCTTGTACTTCTAAGCCTTCACCTGTACCTGGATCCATTACTAATCCCAATTTAGCTTTTTTATCAATATCTACATTTACATTTATATTTGAAGACCTTGCCACACGTCTTTCTTTTGTCTGTTCTTTAATGATATATAAAGTATCGCGACCATCATAAAAATCAACAATACCAGAACTTTCTACCAAACCTGGCCCTTTGTCTAATAGAGCATATGTAAAATTAGTTCCTTCATGAATACTTAAGCTACCATCTAAAGTTGGAGCCATTACATCACCTTTTACATTTAAATTTGAACTAAATATCAAATCTCCATAGAATTCTGGATTATCTACTTTAGTTGATTGTATTGCATGCCATTTATTAGCTCTAAAATTAATATCTGCAATATAATCGCTTAAGCTTTTAAATTGCAAGGTACCGTTAATATTAGCAGCATTTTCTTTTGAATCATATATCTTTAAACCATCAAATCTAAGCGTATTTTTATTAAAGTAAATTTTATCATTGCCAAATTTAAATGGAGCGTTGAGCATAGCCACAGTAGTGCGCATAGCAAAAAATTCCATAAATCCATCTAATAAAGGAGTATCTGGTTTCCCCTTTATATTTATATCCCCTCTCAATCCCCCTGAGCTATTTTTCAAGGCACCAAAAGTTAATCCTTCAATAGCTTTTAAACTTATTGGATCAATATTTAAATTAAAATCCAGATTATTTCCATTTACTGCATTCAAGAAATAAGATCCTTTTAAAGAGAGATCATTCCCTTGTCCTTTTAAACTAACATCCGTTTTATATTCATTATTATTAGGATTATTTACAATTGCTTTTAAATTTCCTAAATCATAAGAATAAGCTTTTAATTGATCAATATTGGCAACAGCATCAACTTTAGCATATTCTCCACTTAAATCTACAGTTCCATCCACTTGCAAGCTTCCTTCGGCTAATAATGTATCGCTACTTATTAATTTTGTAATATTGGATAATTGGAAATTCTTAATTAAAATATCAAATGGGGAACCCAGTTCTTCTGATTTACTTTGTACGAGAATTTGCTCTTCTTTTCGTGAAATTCCAAATTTCTTAAAGAATAAACCTTGCGGAGAAATTACAATTTGATTATTAGGATCAACATCCCAACGCTCATAATCAAAGCGTAATCCTTTAAATAATTTTATAAAAGTCAAACTACTATCAGCAGCTAAATCTTGATGCACGGATCCTCCTAAAGTAAATTGATTTTCAAGTGCGGAATCCTTAACATTTACCAAAGCATAAATACTGTCATTTCTTATCAAGCCTCTAACACTTGGCGCATACATTTTTAAAGGGTCATTACTAAACTCTTTAAATCCAACTGCATAGTTAAAAGTATCTCTATTTTCCTTAACACGCACGTAACCACTATCAAGAATATTATTTCCATAATAAATCATCGGTATATCCATATTTAAGTTTAAGCTATTCGCATCCATTTTAGATTCAAAGCGAATAGAATCAAAAGGACTTAAACTTGGAATAAAGGTTTTCATAATTGGATGATAAGCCACAACTCCTTTCAAATTCATATCATAACTATAATCATCTTGAGTAATAGTAGTATCTCCTAAATGATAGTGTCTATCAATATGCGACATAATACCTGTACTAATTTTCGTAAGAGGAACTTGTCCCGTAAGGTTTGCGAATACCATATTCGATATATTAACATGCATATTTTGTATACTATCCTCAGGTTTACTCAATACGTAAATTGAATCAAGATAAGTTTCCGAATCTTTTAAAAATAAAGCAGCATTATCAATGCGCAATTCACCATCTAAGTAATCAGGATTTAAAGATGCAAAATCAGCATGTATTTTCCCTTGAACAGTAAAGGTATCTGTCATCAAATTCAAAGCAAGAAGGTCCACATTTTTCAAATCCAAACTTGCATTTACAGAGGGATAGGTATTTCTTAAAGAAATTTCTCCTGTTCCTACTAAATTTAAATTTTCATCCTTACTTAAAATATCAAAATTACCAGCCCCACTTTCCAATAATGCATCAATAACTAAATCATGATAATTATAACCCATAGCCTGAGCTGCTAAAACTCTTGCTTGTACGCTTGCATTCATTTTTTGTGGATCAAAATAACTACCTTTAGCAATAGCTTCTACTGAAATTTTCCCTAGAACAGTATCTTCCATCCTAAGGATTCTACCTATATTTAAATCTTTGGTTTTTATATCCAAATCATACACTTCCCTATCTTTGTTCACCATAGATAAATACCCATTTATTTGAGCATCTCCATCCGAGCTAGTAAGAATTAATTCTGGAAAATATTCATACATTCCACCTTTGACAAAGCCATTTAATGCAAATGATTCTGGAAGATTAATTTGTTTTTTAACTTCTTCAGGGAGGAATGCATCTATATCCTTAGCAGTAGATTCCAATTTATCAATTTGAATGCTATATTGCATTTTCGCTACATCAGGCAATCCCTTTATTTTCCCTTTTAAATCAATAGATGTTCCAGAAAGACCTTGTACTATTAGTTTACCAATATTTAAATCATTCAAGGAACCTTTCATTAAAAGATCCAAGTTTAAACTTTCATTTTTATATACAGCATATTCTCTTCTTAAGCTTTCAGGAAGAAATAATAATAAATCGGACATAGCAACTTTACTTTGTGCTAAATCCACATCTAAATTCATTTCTCCCATATTATTCATTAATTCATCTAAAGAGGAGTAAGCGACAATCAATTTATCTTTAAGTAAAGTATGCGGAGTCTGTAGAAACAAATTTGAAAGAGCAGCACCTTTATCGGTGTATATAAAATCGCTTTTAAGTTCCATGATTTTAACTCCCGACTGTTCTTCTAAAGCAATATGATTAATTTTACCGCTAATAGAATCCAATTGATAATAAACATCATCTAAGTGAACAAAAGCGTCGGTAAAATCCATATGACTATAATCCATTCCCTCTAATTGCTTTGGAGCAAGTGGATCATCCATTTTAAAATTCGTTTTATTTAAGCGAATGGAAGCAACTTCAATTTTCCAGTCATTGCTTGAAAGAGTATCTAAGCCATATTTTCTTTCTTCTTCCTTTCTTTTTTCAATTGCTGCCAGCTCTTCTGGAGTTTTCTTTCTATTTGCAAATGTGATCACTCCATCAGCATTTTCAAGAAATAACTTTTTTGCTTTAATTTTTTCTTTATCCAAATCCACAGCCACTTTTTCAAATTCTCCTAAACCAACGATATAATTCATGAACATAGAATCGCGGTTATCCAGCATTCCGAATTGCACATTCTTCAATTCCAAATCATTCACATAAAATTGCAATGGAGCACTTGCACTAGTATCAATTGGTGAAGGTGGAAGATAAGAAGTATCCATTAAAAAATTACTCGTCAAACCTTCAATGCTCAAGTTATTTACTTCATATATTCCTTTTGAAAAATCCAAAGTCTTAGGAGTGGTTTTCAAAGATTCTAATTCTAATTCAAAGAAGTTACCCCCTGCTTCATCTAGAAATTTAAAAATTATGTTTTCCAGATTTATTTTATTAACTACTAATAAAAATTCCTTTGTTTCTTTTTTAGGTTCAACTTTTTGCTCTTCTTCATCCTCTTTTACAAAGGCATCAATAATATATTGATAATTAAAAGTTGAATCGGAAGCATTTCTACTCATTATTGCAGTGACATTTTTAGCATCCACTGATTTGACAGTAAGTTTACTTTGCAAAATTTGCAGAATATTAAATTTCACCTCTAAATCTCCTAATTCTAATAATTCTTCCCCTTCTTTATCAGGGACAATTAGATTTTTAACTGCTACTCTATTTATCAATTTGTATTGAATAGCATCCAGTTTAATATCTTTACTGATATTTTCATGTAAATATTTGACTACCTGCTTTGTAACTAATCTTTGACCAGAGTTTGATTGAAGATATAAGAGTATTCCTGTGATTATAATTAATATAGCCACGAAAATATAAAGCAATATTTTAAATACCTTTCGCATAAATAAATTTAAATAGTATGAATATATACAAAGACAATAAATAATTAAAGAGTCTTAGTATTTTTCTTTGCTTCTTTCCAAAAAGTATCTAATTCTTCCAAAGAAAAGCTTTCCCATTCTTTTGCAGAATTGTGTACTCTTTCTTCCACATACAAAAACCGATTAATAAACTTTTGATTGGTACGTTCTAGACAGCGTGCAGGATCTAATTCATTGTAACGAATCAAGTTAATAACAGAGAATAACAAATCCCCTAATTCTTCTTCTAATTGATTTTTATCCTCATTTAGTATCGCTTCTTCCACTTCATTCCACTCTTCTTTACATTTAGCTTTAACTTGTTCTAAATTATCAAATTCAAAGCCCACATGTTTTACTTTATTTTGAATTATAAATGCTTTTTCAAGAGGAGGTGTAGATTTAGGCACTCCACTTAAAATAGATTTTTTTCCTTCTTTCTTTTTAATATCTTCCCAGCGTTTTTTAACCCCTTCAGCATCTAATTCTTGATTTTTAAAACCATAAACATGTGGATGTCTTCTCACCAATTTATCCGCAACACCTTCAATTACCTCTGATAAATCAAAAGCATGGATTTCTTTTGCCATTTGTGTATAGAAAAGAATATGTAATAGCAAATCTCCCAATTCTTCCTTTAGATTTTCCCAATCTTTATTAAGTATTGCATCTTGTAATTCATACAATTCCTCTGTACTTTGAGGGAGCAAGCTTTCAAAGGTCTGTTTTCTATCCCATGGGCATTCCACTCGCAAAGTTTCCACAATTGTAGCTAAGCGAGAGATTGTCTGCGCATAATTTTTAGGTTTATATAAGGCAGTTTCCAAAATTTATTTTTTAAAAAGCATTCTATAATTCACTTTAACCTTACCATTTTCAATATCTTTCAATTTTTTACCTACTAATCTTTTCTTTAAGCTAGGCAAATAATCAATAAACATTACCCCATTTAGATGGTCAAACTCATGTAGAATTACACGACCTGTAATCCCAGAAAACACTCCTCTATGTTTTTTAAAATCTGCATCAAAATATTCGATTTCCACCTCTTCTTCTCTTTTAATATCTTCACGCACTTTTGGAATACTTAAACAACCTTCATTATAAGACCATAAATTGCCATTTTTTGCTATAATTTTTGGATTTATAAAAACCTGTTTAATACCTTTTTCATCGGGATACTCTTCTTTATCCTCTTCATCAAAATTTTCTACAATTTGTTCTGTATCGACAACAAAAATTCGAATAGATTTGTTCACTTGAGGTGCAGCCAATCCAACTCCATTCGTATGATACATTGTTTCCCACAAGTTTTCAATAAAACTATCTAAATCTTCGTATTCTTTATCTATTTCTTTAGCAACAGAGCGTAATATCGGATGTCCGTACGCTACAACTGGTAAAACCATAATCTAATTTTAATTTACAAGTGCAAAGATAAACATTAATACTTTTCTATTCAAGATATTAAAGGATTGGATGTTATTTTTTTGTAATTTTGTGAGCGAAAAATTATTATTTATGCAAATAGTTTTATTTGACGATTATAAAAGACAAGATTTTTATCCTCTAGATCTAGGAAGACCATTAGGAAAATTATTTTTAGGTTGCTATACTATGGATCAACGTTGGGAAAATCTTTTCAATACTCCAGTGCAAATACATTATTTAACCGATTCTTATTTAGAAGAATCCATACCTTTTATAGAGGGGGAAACTTATTATTATATTAATGCACGTGTATTTGCTGATGAAAACCTGCTACAAGCTTTATTAAATTTAGAATACGATAAAACTATAAAAAAAGAAGAGAATCTATTATTCTTAAAAAGTAAAGCGCACTTTCAAGAATATCCAATTTTGGAAAAATATTGCTTGGATCTTCCAACTAGTGAATGGAAAGAAGATTGCATAATATTAGAAAACCCTTGGGATTTATTTGTATTAAATGAAAAAGCTATTGGTGCGGATGTGCAAAATTTACCAAAATCTTATACGCAACATGAAAAAAGAGAGGGAGTGTTTATGGATGATCCATCGAGAATTTACATACATCCAGAAGCTACT
>DATGSF010000225.1:0-10109 GCA_035302865.1 Chitinophagaceae bacterium | reverse complement strand
AAAATGTACGTCCTGATATTCTAATTTTAGGAAAAGCTTTAAGCGGAGGGGCAATGCCCATTTCTGCAGTATTAGCAGATGATGAAATTATGCTTTGTATCAAACCTGGAGAACATGGTTCTACTTTTGGAGGGAATCCATTAGCTTGTAAGGTTGGAAAAGTGGCATTAGAAGTGATAATAGAAGAAAAACTGGCTGATAATGCAGAACGGCTAGGAAAAATATTTAGAGAAGAATTACAAAATTTGAATCATCCTTTTGTAAAAGAAGTACGTGGAAAAGGTTTGTTGAATGCTGTAGTAATACAACATGAAAACCCTGAAGCTGCTCAAGAATTGTGTATGATGTTAAAGGAGAAGGGTTTATTAGCAAAACCGACACATGGAGATAAAATCAGGTTTGCTCCACCATTAGTGATATCTAAAAAGGAGCTGAAAGAAGCCTTAGCTATTATAAAAGAGGCTTTGGAAGAAATGGTATAAGTTTAAAGAAAGGATATAATTAGATGGAATTTTCATCGAAACTGATAAAGGATGCTGTAGAGGCTTTTTGCACCTTGCCTGGTGTTGGTCGAAAAACGGCACTACGTATGGTTATGCACCTGATTCAAGAAGAAGAAGAAAGAGTGCTACATTTTACACATAGTGTGGAAAAACTACGAAATGAAATTCGCTTTTGTGCATCTTGTAATAATGTTTCTGACGGTGAGTATTGTAGTATTTGTTTAGATGCCTCAAGAAATAATCAACTTATATGTGTAGTGGAAAACTTTAGAGATGTTATTTCTATTGAATCTACACAACAATATAATGGAAAGTACTTTGTTTTGGGTAATTTATTATCTCCTTTGGATGGAATTGGACCCGAGCAAATTCCCTTCTCGCAGTTGCTAGCAAAGGTGGAAGAAGATGAGGTGCAGGAATTGGTAATGGCTTTAAGCCCGAATCTACAAGGAGATACCACTGTGTTTTATATAAGTAAATTGCTGCGTGATTATCCAGTGGAAATTTCAGGAATAGCAAGAGGAGTTTCTTTTGGAACAGAATTGGAGTATACTGACGTATTTACTTTAGGAAAGGCAATCAGCAAAAGGCTGCCAGTTAAAAAATATATTGATAATATATAAAAGTCTTATTTTAATGTTAAGAAAGCGCTGTAGGTGCAAAATAAATAAAAATTAATTTGGAATATTGGAATAAGCAATTTACATTTGTCTTACAAATTTAATTCAAAAACAACTTTAAAATTAAAAATTAAATTATGAAAAAGTTTTATTCACTATTAGCAGCAGGAGCATTGTTTGCTGGAGCTGCACATGCACAAGTAGGACAAGAGGCTGGAACGCATGACTTAGCAATTTTACCAGTTTGGGTTAAAGGTATGGATGTTGATAATCCTCAATTAGACGCTAAGCCAGGACAAACATTAAAAGCTGTTTTTAATTCAGAAAGTTCTTTAGTACCAGAAGAATCTGACTTTATGTTTTGGGTAACATTAGTTGAAAGAGCAGGAACAGATAATGAAATGGGTGGTTCTCCATTCTTTACTTTTATTGCTAATTCTTTCCATCCAGGGCCTGGTTCAAGAGGATTTGGATTTGCTGAAACAATTCAATTTGATTTGGGTAGTTCTGTACATGTTGATGAATGGAATGCAGATGTTATGTTGATCAAAAACTATCCAAGTGCTACAGTTTATGGAGAAGGAACACCAGACGAATCTCGTGATGATGGTCATATAGCTGATTATACATTATCTGCAGATTCTATTTTCCGTTTAATTGATTTAGATGATTTAGCTGCTTTCCAAGGTTCTTTTGCTGAGTATATGGCACAAGATCCAGCTCCTTTTGTAACAAAAGGTAACTTTGAATCTAATAAAGTTTATGGATTATTCTATCATATTATCGCACAAGCTACTGTTACTGACGGTTCATTAGATAGTTACTATGCAGATACAAATCCTGAGAATAACACTTTTATTATGCCAATTTTATGGGATGGAACAGTTTCTGTAAAAGAAATGATGAAAGAAGGTGCTAAGCAATCTCTTGTTGTATTCCCTAACCCAGTACAAGATCAATTCTTCTTTGACCACTACTTCGGTGCAAAAACTGAAAATGTTCAAATTAACATTGTAGATATTACTGGTAAAGTAGTACACACACAAAAAGAAGCTACACCTGATGCAAACGGTGCTAGATATTCTGTAAAAACTGATAAATTAGCAGCTGGTACTTATATCGTACAATTAGTAACTGATAACTATACTGCTACAGGTAAATTTATCAAAAAATAATAATATACTATTAAATGATAGTATTGAGGAGTTTGCTCGCAGACTCCTCTTTTTTATTTAAATATCAAGTCTGAAATTTTATGGATTTCCTAATGCAAATAGATTTTGCTGAATCATTAACAGTTAGCTTAACCTTATTCGCGGTAATCGATATATTGGGTTCTATTCCAATTCTTATTGGACTTAAAGAAAAAATGGGAGAAATTAATGCTTTTCATGCAACATTTGTTTCTGGAGCTTTAATGCTTTTGTTCTTTATTGCTGGAGAAGAGTTGTTAAATATAATGGGGCTTGATGTTTCTTCCTTTGCTATTGCAGGTTCTATAATTATATTTTTACTTGGAATGGAAATGATACTAGGCTTTGAATTTTTTAAATCGGACTCCGAAGATGTTCAAACGGGAAGTATAGTTCCAATTGCCTTTCCCTTGATAGCAGGGTCTGGGACATTAACAACAATAATGTCTTTAAAAGCGAGTTATCATCAGGCAAATATTTTAATAGGTATAATAGTAAACTTAATAATTGTATTTGTATGTATAAAACTTCTGAAAATTATAGAACGAATTTTAGGAAGAGCAGGTATCCAAATTGTACGAAAATTTTTTGGTGTAATTTTAATTGCTATAGCTGTTAAAATATTTAAAGAAAGTTTAAAGCTGTGAGATAGGAAAGTGTTATTTAAATAAAAATGCTTTTTAAATATAATAAAAATGCATTAAGTTTAGTTATAAAACATAGAAGCTAGTTATACTTTATGGATCCTCGATATTTCTACATGTTTTTAGCCTTTAGTATTGGTGTATTAATTCATACTGTTATTATTGAGTTTAGCCATAAAAAGAAGCTATTCTTGGATGCACAGTTGAAAATACAAAGAGTGCACAAGGTTCCTACTCCTCGAATTGGAGGATTGGGGATTTTTCTAGCTTGTCTTTTTATGATTTTTAACCAAGAATTAGGCCCACTCTTAATTATTTCAACAATTCCAGTTTTTATCGCTGGTTTTGTGGAAGATTTTACCGAAAGTGCAAGCCCTATACAAAGACTACTGATAATGAGTTTGGGTACTATATTCTTATTTGCTTTATTATTCTGGAAAGGTTATTTTGAGTTTATACCACTAAGATATCTAGTTCCTTTGTTTTTTATTCTGTTCTTATTTATTAATGGAGCTATAAATGGAGTGAATTTTATAGATGGTTCCAATGGATTAGCAGCAGGTTCTTCTTTAATCACCACTATGGGGATTGCTTTATTTGCCTATATTGTTAAAGATTTTACGGTTCTTTATTTAGCAGCAATTCTTGCAGTAAGTATATTAGCTTTTCTGATTTTCAACTTTCCTGTTGCCAAAATATTTTTAGGTGATAGTGGTTCCTATTCCTTAGGCTTTTTTTTAAGTGCATTATCATTAATTTTACTGTTGAGAAATTATAAATATTTACATTGGATGTTGATTCCAGTATTATTAATTTATCCTTTAATTGAAGTAGGTTTTAGCATACTGAGAAAAGCATTTTTTGATAAAATATCTCCCTTTAGCTCTGATAGAAATCATTTTCATCAATTGGTTTTTAGAGATATAAAAAACTCTAAGGTATATTATCCTGCTTTAAGCATTTTACCATTTCAAGCATTAGCAATCTTATTAAGTGTGTTTTTTTTAAATAACTACATAGTACTTTTTGGGATATGCATCATGTTTTCAGCATTATATGTTTACGTTTACATTTATAAAAGAAGAAAAGTTTATACTTTTTATAAAGAAATGAAGAGAGAAAAAGAAATAGATTAGTAGGAAAACTACTATTTTAAACAGTATTTATTTTGTACTATAAAAAAAATACTTTTATTTTGAACCTGCTATTTATCGCTCGCAAAACTTTGAATAAAATTCATTTTCAATATACTTTATAAAAAGCAAATAATAATTATTATAATAGCAACTATTCGTGAAAAAATTTAAAAAGGTAATACTGATTACAGGAGGTGCTGGATTTATTGGATCTCATGTTGTGCGATATTTTGTAAATAAATATCCTGATTATTTTATTATTAATTTAGATGCATTAAGTTATGCTGGAAATTTGTGGAATCTAAAGGATATAGAAAATAAAGATAATTATAGTTTTATTCATGGCTCAATTTTGGATACCGTTGTTTTAAATCGTATATTTGAAGAACAAGATATTAATTACGTGATTCATTTAGCCGCTGAGAGTCATGTAGATAGAAGCATAACAAATCCTATTAGTTTTGTAGAAACTAATGTTTTAGGAACTGTAAATTTGCTACATGTATGTAAGGATTATTGGATTAAGAAAAAGATATTTGAACGCTTTTTCCATATTTCTACGGATGAAGTATATGGAACATTGCCCTTAGATAAAGGACAATTTACAGAAAATACGGCATATGATCCCAATAGCCCTTATGCGGCATCAAAAGCTAGCTCTGATCATTTTGTACGAGCATATGGTGCGACCTTTGGTTTGCCTTATGTCGTTTCTAATTGTAGTAATAATTATGGATCGCATCAATTCCCAGAAAAATTAATTCCTTTAGCTATTTATAGGATTTTAAATAAGCAAACTATTCCTATTTATGGAAAAGGAGAAAATGTAAGAGATTGGCTTTGGGTAAATGATCATGCTAATGCTATAGATTGTATTTTGCATCAAGGAAAAAATGGAGAAACCTATAATATTGGTGGAAATAATGAATGGGATAACCTTTCATTAATTGAATTGTTATGTGATTTAATGGACGAAAAACTTGATAGAGCAATAGGAACTTCAAGAAAATTAATAGAATTTGTAAAAGATCGTGCTGGACATGATTTAAGATATGCAATCGATGCAACAAAATTAAAAAATGAACTATCCTGGGAGCCAAGTGTACAATTAAAAGAAGGTTTAAGTGCCACTATAGATTGGTATATAAATAATCAGGATTGGGTTAAAAATGTAACTTCCGGAGCGTATAAGGAATACATTTCACAGCAATATAAAAATATATGATAGTACAAGATACTCCACTCAAAGATTGCTTCATTCTACAAAATGAGGTATTTGAAGATGAAAGAGGTTATTTCATGGAAAGTTTTCATGCAAGAAAATTTGAAGATAAAATCGGACAATCAGTACGTTTTGTGCAAGACAATGAAGCCTTGAGTTCCTATGGAGTCCTTAGAGGTTTGCATGCTCAAAAAGATGCAGCAGCACAAGCTAAATTGGTTAGAGTGGTTATGGGTGAGGTTTTGGATGTTGTAGTAGACATGCGTCCAGATTCTCCTTCTTTTAAGCAACATTTTAGCATAAAATTAAGTGCAGAAAATAAAAAACAATTATGGGTTCCAAGAGGATTTTATCATGGCTATATTGTTTTGAGTGAGAAAGCGCTTTTTCAATATAAATGTGATAATTTTTATCAAAAAGATAAAGAACATGGTATTCGATATGATGAACCTCAATTTGCTATAGATTGGATCATACCGGAAAAAGATAGGGTAATTTCACCTAAAGATCTAGCATGGGACTATTTAAAATAAATTAAAAAAATACTAAAATTTCCTTTATATGGAACTTAAACAAATGGAATACAATACAAGTAGAAAAGGCTTAGTGATGCCAGAATATGGAAGAAATATTCAAAAACTAGTTGATTATATTAAAACAATTGAAAATAAAGAAAAGAGACAAAAGTATGCTGAGGAAATTGTTAAATATATGAGTATTGTTAATCCTCAAGCAAATAAATCAGAAGAGTCTGAAAGTAAATTCTGGGACCATTTATTTATTATGGCAGATTATGATTTAGATATAGAGAGCCCCTTCCCTGTATTAACCAAAGAAGTTAGAGAGGCTAAACCTAAACCTCTAGCTTATCCTAAAGCTGTGATTAAAAATAGACACTTAGGAAAAAACATACATAAAGTTATTGATAAGGCCCTACAAGAAGAAGATGAAGAAAAACAAAAACAATTAGCTTATGCAGTGGGGTATTATATGAAGATGGCATATAATAATTGGCATTATGAACCAATCCATGATGATATGATTCGTGAAGAGTTATTGAAAATTTCAAATGGAAAATTAAATATTGATGAGCATATAAAAGTGCATGCGCGATCTAAAAGAAGCCATAAAAATCATAGAAATTCAAGAAGTAAAACTAATCACAGAAACCATAGAAATAATTCTAGAGGAAGAAATAATAGCAATCGTAGAAAATAAGTATTGAATTAAATTTTGTTTTAGTGGAGATTAATACTCGGTTTTTTGGCTTTTCCAGCCCATTGGAGTAATATAAATCCTATTAAAAAGAAACCTGCTAAAGCAATGATAGATAAGCGCATTTTTCCACTTATATGTTCTATTAATGCAAAGGAAAACATTCCAATAACTATAGCGACTTTTTCAGTTAAGTCGTAAAAACTAAAATAAGAACTTGATAAAGTGCTATTATCTACCATTTTAGAATATGTAGAACGGCTTAATGATTGAATCCCCCCCATTATTAAGCCAACTAAACTTGCTAATAAATAAAAATGTATATTAGTATAAGTAAACCAAGCTAAAATACATACTATAAACCATACTGCAACTACGGTTTTTAATACTTTTATATTGCCCCAAATGCTTGAAGCTTTAGCAATTAGGTATGCGCCTGCTATTGCAACTAATTGAATTAATAATATAGTGATAATTAAATCTTGTGGATCTAAATATACCCAATCATTACCATCAAATTTTCGAATTTCCTTGGCCCCAAATTCTGCTGCTGCTAACATTACTGTTTGCACTCCCATTGAGTAAATAAAAAAAGCTAACAAAAAACGATGCATAAAGGCTTTCCTTTGTATTGCTTTATAAACCTTTTTTATTTCTGAAAATCCTCCTAATGTTTTGGTGCTTTCTTCTCTAATTTGAGAATCGGGCAAATAATAAAAAGAAATTTGAGCAAAGGAAATCCACCAAATACCCACTAATAAAAACGATAGTCTAGGAGCAAAGGTTTCATCAGTAAAAGGATAAAAAATAAATAATAGACAAATAACTTGCAATAATACACTTCCTATATATCCCAATGCAAAACCCCGAGCACTCAATTTGTCTTGCTCTTTATCATTTGCTATATCAGGTAAATAAGAATTATAAAAAACTAAGCTTCCACAATAACCTATAGCAGCTAAAATTGCTAAAATAATACCTAGTTCCACTCTTTCGGGAGTGAAAAAATAAAGTAAAATACAAGATAAAGAGCCTAAATATGTGAAAAATTTCATGTACTTTTTCTTATTGCCATGATGATCAGCTAGGCTAGCTAAAAATGGAGATAAAAAAGCAATAATTAAATAAGCAAAAGCAATAGCATAATTTAATAGTGCACTATTTATAAGTTCCCATCCAAAAAAAGAAACATAATCTTGTTTGTCTTTTATTTGATGACGGGTTATAGAAAGGTAGTAAATTGGAAAAATTGTTGAAGTAATAACTAAATTATAAGCAGAATTTGCCCAATCGTACATACTCCAAGCCCAGTGTATTTTTTTAGTTTTCTTTTGTTGCACTTTTTTTATTTATTGATGCAAGCTAATGAATTAGTAATTAAAGAAGAAAAGATTATGAAAGTTTTCTAGATTGAATAAAAAAATATTTATTCCCATAAAATTAAATTATTCCTTATTTTGCTAGTGAAATTATAAGTTTATGAGAAAGTATATACATTTTTGGTTTTATTTCTTACCTATACAATTAGTATTATTACATTTTAGAAGAAACCAAGTATTATTACTTTTTTGGTTAATCTTGTTTACAACGGTTGCAGGTATATTTGCTACGAACTTTGGAGCTTATAATCTATTTTTATCGCCACAATATTTAGGTAAAAACAACTTCATTGCTTATTTGTTTTTAGGAATGACCTTTGCTGTTTTTACAATGAGTTGGCATATTACTACATTTATAATTCATAGTAAAAGAATCGTGTTTCTAGCATATACGAGACATGCTTTTTTAAAATATTGCATCAATAACTCTATTATTCCTATTACCTTTATTGTCTTTTATTATATTAAAACATTTTTGTTTTTATATCAGGAAGAATCCATCAGTATTTTTAAGATTTTAACTTGGTTATTTAGTTATACTCTTGGCATGTCAATTACTTTTTTGATTTCGATTTTATATTTTTTTAATTTAGGAAAAGATATTTTTAAAACCACCGTAGAGAGATTTGCAAATCCTTCAGGCATTAGAAAGTTTATACCTTATGATCAATTGGATGCAGATTATTATAGATTAACGGTCGAGGGATTTTTGACGGGTACTTTTAAAATTAAATCTGTTAAAAGCATTAAGGGAAATACGAGTTTGAGATTATTATCAGAGGTTTTAAATAGACATCATAGAAATGCTATTTTTGCTATTATAATAGCTTTTGTAGCATTAATAATTATTGGTGCATTTATGGATTATCCCATATTTAAAATTCCAGCTGGTGCAGGTTTTTTACTGTTATTTAGCATACTTATTGCAGGTTTAGGAATGTTTAAATACTTTTTGAAAACATGGGAATTATTAGGCTGGATTGTTGTTTTTACTGTTTTGGGTCTATTGATAAATTTCAAAGTGTTAGATTTTAGAAACCATGTTGTCAATTTAGATTATTTTGGGAAAAATGAACCGGAATATTCTTATGCTTCCTTAAAAAATACTTTTACGGATACTGCTTATATTGTAGATAAAGAAAAAGAAGAAGAACGTTTAAAAAATTGGTTTGCCGCAAGAAATGAAGAAAAGCAAAAAGTTATAATCATTACTTCAAGTGGGGGAGGATCTCGATCTGCATTTTGGACCTTTAGAGCTTTGCAGGTTGCAGATAGTATGACTCAAGGAAAGGTGTTTAAAAATAGCTTATTAGTCACTGGTGCCTCAGGAGGGATGTTAGGAGCAAGTTATTGGAGG
Source organism: Chitinophagaceae bacterium (assembly GCA_035302865.1). GTDB lineage: Bacteria > Bacteroidota > Bacteroidia > Chitinophagales > Chitinophagaceae > DATGSF01. The sequence goes on along the minus strand of DATGSF010000225.1, from coordinate 840 downwards.
AATTTATACGCTTTAAATCCTGAATTTTCTTTTTATAATGATAAAGAAAGTGTCAATTATATAGACGGTATTGGGGGAGATTTATTAAATTCAGTAGTTTTAGGATTGGTAACTATAGATGTTTTATCCCCATTTAATAAAATTAATTTTAAATCCTGGAGAAATAATAAGGACAGAGGATTGATTTTTGAAAATACCTTATCTGAGATGACTGATTCTGTTTTAAGTGGAAGCATTCAAAAGTATGTAAAAAAAGAAGACCAGGGAGAATTGCCCTTATTATTACCATATGCTACAATATTGAATGATGGAAGAAAAGTTATTTTTGCCTCAAGGACAATGAGTTTTTTAGCCAGAGGGAAATTGCAATTAGATAGTGATCAACCATCTATAGATGCAATTGACTTTCTGAGCTTTTTCAAAATGCAAGGTGCTGAAAATATATCAATTAATAGTGCATTAAGAATGAGTGCTAGTTTTCCTATGATTTTACCCATTACAAATTTACCTTCTCAACCCAGAATCCAAATTTTAGACGCAGGTTTACGTGACAACTTTGGAGATGAAATAGTTTGGAGATATATCATTAGCATGGAAGAGGTATTAAAAGAAATAGCTTCTGAAGTTATTATTTTGCAAATTAGAGATACTGAAGAAAGTAATCCAAAACCTATTCGTGAAGTTGCTAGCTTATTGCATTATTTTACTGATCCGTTTTTTAGTATACAAACTAATTGGAGTGCATTTCAGTCCTATAAAACATCTTATCATGAAGATGTTATCAATAGTTTTAATTCAGATCTGAAAATATCAAAAATAGTATTAAGTTATACTCCTGTT